>CAZSFH010000020.1:0-18943 GCA_964606115.1 uncultured Planctomycetia bacterium
GCGATGAAGAGGTAAGAAAGGTCAAATTCATCTTTGAGGTCGATCAGGAGGTTCAGGATCTGTGCCTGAATGGAGACGTCCAGGGCGGAGACCGCTTCGTCGCAGACAATAAAATTTGGGTCCAGCGCGAGGGCTCGCGCGATCCCGATTCGCTGGCGCTGCCCCCCGCTGAACTCATGCGGGTATCGATTGATATGTCCCGGGTTCAGTCCGACGAGATCGAGCAGTTCACGGACCCGATCCCGGCGTTCAACCCGATTCATCAGTCCGTGAATCTCGATTCCCTCGCCGATGATTCGGCCCACGGTCATTCTCGGGTTCAGGGAACTGTATGGATCCTGAAAAATAATCTGCATATCCCGCCGAAGTTTTCGCATTTCGCTGGAGGACAGGGTGGAGATGTCGGTTCCCCTGTAAAATACCGACCCGTCCGTCGGTTCAAGAAGTCGAAGAATTGTTCGTCCGGCCGTGGTTTTTCCACAACCACTCTCTCCCACCAACCCCAGGGTTTCCCCTTCATAGATGTCGAAGCTGATGTCGTCGACGGCCCTCACCCATGAGGACGGACCGGTGAAAAATCCCTGGTCGGCGGGAAAATACTTCTTCAGGTTCCGGACTTTCAGAAGAGGTTGTTTATCCTCCATTCGTGTTTTCCTCCTCGTACAGGAGACAGCGAGCCCAGTGGCAATCGTCAACCTGAATCAGGGGCGGATCCACGTCCGGGCAGTGATCCATTTTTTCCGGACATCGTGGATGGAACCGGCAGCCGGAGGGGAACCGGGTGGCATCCGGAACGGATCCGTGAATCACCCGAAGCCGTTGTTTGCCCTGACGAATCTGGGGGCGACTTTCGAACAGTCCTTCAGTGTACGGGTGTTTCGGTTCGTGGAAAACGGTATCGGCCGTTGCAAACTCCTGAATTTTGCCGGCGTACATGACGGCCACGTAATCGGCGAGTTCGGCGATCACGCCGAGATCATGCGTGATGAGCAGGATCGACATGTCGAATTCGTCCTGCAGTTCCCGGAGCAGTTCGAGAAGCTGAGCCTGGATCGTCACGTCCAGTGCGGTCGTCGGTTCGTCCGCGATGAGCAGGCTGGGATTACAGGACAGGGCCATAGCGATCATCGCGCGCTGTTTCATTCCGCCCGAAAGCTGATGGGGATACGCATCCACGCGAGATTCGGCGTCGGGAATGTTAACTTTTCGAAGCATTTCGATTGCCTTCTTCCGGGCTTTGGAACCGGACAGATCCTGGTGGAGGGTGATCGCTTCCTGAATTTGATTTCCGATTGTAAACACCGGATTCAATGACGACATCGGTTCCTGGAAGATCATGGAGATTTCATTTCCCCGGATTTCTCTTAGTTCCGATTCCTCCATGTCCAGGAGGTTCTGTCCGCGATATCGAATCTCGCCGGACTCGATTCGACCGGGTGGAGACTGAATCAGGCGAAGAACCGAAAGGGCGGTGACACTTTTTCCGCAGCCACTTTCTCCAACCAGACCGAGCGTGCGACCTTTTGGAATCGACCAGTTCACCCCGTCAACCGCTTTTGCCACCCCTTCATCCGTGTGGAAATAGGTCTTCAAATTGCGGATCTCCAGCAGTAGATTCTCTTCTTCGGGCCGGGGAACGGCTTCCTGTTTTTGAAGGGCCGGTTCGGTCATGATTGCTTCAATCGAAAACAATGTGCATGGATTCTTATTATGAACGATGTGGGTGTATTGTCAATCTTAGGAGAATTCAGGACGGTGCAATCCGGAATCAGCGGCCCTCACCCATCTTCATTTTCGGATCCACGGCATCCCGCAGTCCAGCTCCAATCAAGTTGAAGGCCGTTACAGCGAGAAAAATCGCGATAATCGGGATGACGATCATGTGGGGGTGGTTTTGAAACACGGGCCGTGCCTGTTCGAGGGTGGTCCCCCAGCTCGGATAATTCTGTGCACCGAACCCGATAAGGGCCAGTCCTCCCTCAAGGATGATGCCCCCTGCGACCGCAAACGGAGCACTGACAAAAATTGGATGGATCGCATTCGGGAGCACATGCTTGAAAATCGTACGCATATAACCGGCCCCGAGCGCGCGGGCGGCGAGGACAAATTCTTCTTCTCGTGTCTCCAGACAGGTCCCTCGAATCAATCGGGTGGTTCCCGGCCAGCGGGTAAGCCCCAGAATCAACATGATGTAGAAGATCAGAAACTCACGGTTCTGGACGAATGAGGCCAGGGCGACAATCAACATAATTCGAGGAAACATAATGAAAATCTCCAGAATCCGACTGATGAGAATATCGATCAGACCCCCAAAAAATCCGGCGAACGCTCCCAGAATGATACCGATCAGCAGTGAAACACTCGTGGCCACAAATCCGACCGCAAGGGACACCCGGGATCCGAAAAGGGTGCGGGAAAACAGATCGAATCCGTCCGCGTCCGTGCCCAGGAGGTGTTTGGACATGAAGTACGGGTGGTTGCGTCGAAACGATTGAAACGTTTCCGTGGACCTGATCTTTCGATTTACATATTGCTCGGGTTTAAGAAGACGGTTCGTCAAATTTTCTCTTTGTGCACTCGATAGGTTGTTTTGCTTGATCGCTTGTTTTTCCTGTTCGGAAAGGTGGGTGCCCCGGAGGATCTCGTCTTTCCTGTATTTTGCCTCCTGAAAAGTAGTGTTCTCGGCAATGTCCTTTATATATTTCTTCTGTTTATCCATCGACATATTTTTCAGTTCCTTGTTTGTTTTCTCTCCGAAGAGTTCTGCAAACAAACGTGGATTGGACCGTTTGAGATGATTGAACTCTTGCTCCGACATAAAGAGAATTTTGTACTCCGAAAGGGATAACCCTTTGCGCCCGTTGATTCGTTTCCAGGTTGGGTGTTTCTCAAAAATTTTGTTCTTGAGAATCGTGGGGGGAGCAGGCCAGGTGAGGGGAGATTGAAGAGGGGATTGATTGTCGGGGCGAAGTTCCCGATGTCCGTACGGATTCGGAGCAAACAGGGCACTGTACTTTTTGGAGTTGTCAACAATTTGTTCTTCGATCACACGGTCACGCGGTACTTTTTCCTCTCCGGATGGTTTAAGAACGTTGAAGTGGGTTTTGCTTTGAAAGACAATCCCCTCGATTTTCGATTTTGTCACTTCCCTTCGTATGTTTCGGACCACCGATTCGGAGGTTTCATCCGAGATCAGCTTTTTGAAATCCTCCTCGGAAAGGTTCACGCGATTGCGGAGTTCCTGCTGTTTTTTTCGGAGGTTCTCGATTGAGGTGTTCCGGATCACGCTTTCAATGTAACTCTCCCGCTCCGGTTTGTTCATGCGATCCAGCGCCCCTGGGGATCGATTACCAAAGAATTCCGCAAACGTCCGGGGCTTCTCCCGTTTAAGGGACGTGAAGTTCTTTTCGGAAAGCGAAAGAATTTTAAATTCCTGAGACGTGAGATGTTTCAGGGGAACCGTTTTACCATCATATCGTATTTTGTAGGTACTGTATCGTTTTCCGTAGGGGATTTCGTATATGTAAAGAAATGTAACATAGTTTACTGTTAAAAACAGAAGGAACGTGGAGAGAAACCACCAGATAAGCCGGGACCGTCGGAAGTCGTGCCGGAGCAATCGTCGCCAGAGCCAGAATCCGGCTCCGGCGGCAACAGGAAGAAGAATTAGTTTCGGAAAAAACGGAACGATCAGAAGGAATAAAGCAGGTGAAAGGAGACCTCCCAACGTGAATTTTCGAGTGCTTTTTTTTCCGCCGAGGAGGTACAGGGAAGCTCCCAGAACAAGGGCGAGAAAGACCGAAAACGCTGCCATGTTATAGAAGTAATCAATCCCTTCGGCGGCGAAAAACCGGCGAAACCAGGGAAATGTGATCGTTTCTCCGTCGGACCAGTAGAACGGCTGATTGGAGGATAGAAACGGTGAAACGAGAGTTAGAAAAAAGAAGAGAAGTGAGAACGCCAGTCCCAGTAAGTTCTCCCAGTGGCGCCGGAACTGGTTCCAGACCATCTGTGCGTAGGAAATACCCTCGACAACCTCCTCCTCCTCCTCCTCCTCCGAATCCGGCGTTCCGGCTTTATCGGTGGTGGATGGTTCCGACCGGCCGTTTTGCGGATCCGTGACGGAATTCCGGTTTTCATTGATCATGATTCCTGTCGATCTTCAAAACTGATACGCGGATCCGCGACGACATACAGAAGGTCCGATATCAGGATACCGAGCAGCACAAAAACAGCGGTGATCAGAAGGATTCCCATCAGCAAGTTGTAGTCCCGCTCGAGAGCGGCATCCAGGGTTAACTGACCGATTCCATTGATGCTGAAGATCATTTCAATGATCACGCTTCCACCGATAATTCGTGGAAAAAGGTTGGCAAACAGGGTGATCAGCGGGTTCAGTCCGTTCCGGACGACGTGTTTGAAAATAACCATGAATTCGGACAGACCCTTTGCCCGGGCGGTTCGGATGTAATCCTCCCGGATCACTTCCAGCATCGACGTCCGGCTGTACATCGACAGCGTGGCAAGCGCGAAGACGGTCATGCAGAACATCGGCAGAAACGCGTGATACATGTAATTTGCCAGCTGCTGATAAAAGGCACCGGTCCACGGATAATGATTGAACACCGTCCGAAAATCCGGAAGGTTGCGGTAGGGAAACAGCTGGAGATATCCGGGTTCCGGATTCGCTATGTAAGCCAGCAGGAGCAGCGCCGCGGCGTAACCCGGAATGGAGTAAAGCAGGAATAGTGACAGCGAGATTCCGCGGTCGGTGATCGTTCCCTGAAAGACGGCACAGATGATGCCCAGGGGAATCGCGACAAGGTAGATAAACAGTCCCGCCATCATGGCCAGCGGCCCGGTTTTCCAGGCGGCGTTCTTGATCCGGGTCAGCACCGGCATATAGGGCTTGCTCATCGTTTCCCCGAAGTTCAGGTGAACGATGTTCCAGAGGTAATACGCGTACTGAGTACCCGTGAAGAAGTGACCGATTTTTTCGAGGAACGAATACCGGAACTGGCCCCGTTCCTGTTTCCACCAGCGGCTCCAAATTCGAAAGATCTGTTCGGCGTCCTTTGGTGATGGGTCGTCACCGAGATTGAACGAAATGGGATCTTTTCCTCCCAGCCGGTAATTCAGTACCTGCGAGGTGATCGCTCTGACGTCGGGCTGATCCGTTTCGAGAAGGGTCCTGGCAATGAACGGTATGTCCCGGTTCGACATGTCGAAACGAATGAGATCTTTTCGCTCTTTTGAGGGGGTTTCTTCCAGCTTTTTCAGGAGTTGGTTGAGCTCCTTCCGGCGGTTTTCGGGAACGGGCCGAAAGTCGGACCAGTGTTCTTTCCACCAGAGTGACCAGACGAATCGAACGTTTTGTGAGCGCAATTCGTGCTCCTCCCGTGAAACGTTCCGGTTGGATGATTTCTGGAGATCATCCCAGGTTTTTAGCGTCTTCGGGAACGGTTGATTCGCACAGATGTTCAGGAGGTCGAATTCCGTCTCCAGCTTTCGTTTCAGTGACTCTCCTTCGGACCGGAACCACCAGCGGGTCCAGACATCGATAACGATACGGATTTCCGAGAGGCTGAGGTTGGAGGAAACCTGTGTGGGGAAGGGAGGTTCGGAGGAGGAGCGGTCAAGGGCGATCTGTAGCGCCCGAACCAGCAATCCGATGGTTTTCTGATCTCCTGTTGATTTGAGTTGCTCCATTAGAAACGGCACGTGTTTTTTCTTGACCGCTGATTGTAAGACGGAGGTTTGTTGGTCGGTTGATTGGCTGCGGAGCTGTTTCAGGGTACTGTTGATGTTCTCTTCCTCGTACGGTGCGAGGGACACGTCATCGAATCGTTTTTGGTTTCGCCGCCACCAGTACGTCCAGGTGAATTTTGCCTGTTGCACCTCCTGACGCTCCCCGTTTTCAGCGGGGGTTGGAATCATCGTTAACCCCTCCGAATAGCCCGTCAGCTGGCTGAGTTCATTCTCGAGTTCATTTAATCGTTCTTTTCGATTATTAATTTCTTTGTTTTGATCTACCTGTTCAGGACGCCTCTTGATCATGGCGTCCCGGAACGAGCGATCGATCTCCATAATCCGTCCGACCTGGTTTCGAAACCGTTTCCGGTCCTGCTCCAGCCATTGCATCAGAACGGGAATCACCCATGTCGAGTGATCGGTGATGTTCAGGGAAATGGCCTTTTCCACCAGCGAGTTTGCAAGGTTCTTTCGCTGGGCTTCTTTATTCAAGACGTCGTATAATTGGGGAATCTTCAGCCATTGCAGGTATTCCAGCTGATCCGGATAGGGCGTGGAAATGGGGGGTTGGGAAGGTTCGGTGTTCTTTCCCCGGACATAGTCGTTCAAACCTTCCAGGTTCGATTTTCGCTCTTCGACGGTTGCCGAAAGAAATTCTACGTAGAATTGTAATTGGGGGCGATAGTCGGAGAAGGGACGTGGATTATAGAACCAGGGTTTGTCGAGGTTGTAGGATTCCTTGAACTTTTTCAGCTGTTCGGCATTCACCTGGTCGTCTCCTCCAGCCTGAATGTTCCCCTGGGACGAGATCTGTTGCTTGACGGGATCCCCGGGTGCGAGGTGGAGTATGAGGAAAAGGGTAAACGTGATTCCGATGAGGGTCACGACCATCGCCAGGAGACGTTTCAGGATATATTTCCACATGTCGGGTGCAGCTTAGCGCGATCAGTTTTGAAGCCCGGATATAGTCTGTTTATCGGGAGATAAACTTAAGCAGTCGGTAAAGGAGCGATGGACGTCAGGATGTGTCAAATACTTCACTATTGTAGCAGATGAGGTTCGAACTTCAATCTTCGTTCATCCCGCTGGACGTCGTATACAATGTTTACCAACCCTGTACTTCCGGGATCATCCGTGAATTCGTTAAGATTGGACATTTTCCTTCAGGCGCTGTTTTAACCGGGCACCGCCAGCGTCGATCTGGTCGTTCGATTCGATGATTGATTTTATTTGTTGGATCCGTTTTTTTGTGGGGGGATGTGTGGTTGAAGCCTGGTTTTCTCCCTTTCGCTTTTGCAGTCGCTGGAGGATTCGTACAAGACCCATTGGATGATAGCCCGCACGACTGGTGAGTCCCACCGCGAGGCGGTCGGATTGTAATTCCTGTTTCGGGGGAAAGCCTTCATCGAACAGTACGCGGGATGCGGCGTCGGATGCTTTTTTCACCAGATCGGTGGCGGCCTCCGAACCATCTTCCAGTTTCGCGGCGGCGGCTCCCAGGCTGGCCGCTCCGGAGATGGCCTGAGAAAACCCTTTCTGCTGGCGTTTTGCTTCTATTTCCTGCAGGAGGTGCTCGGCTTCCACGTGTGCGACTTCGTGTGCGAGGATCCCGGCCAGTTCGGCTTCGGATCGGCAGAACTCAAGCAGTTTCCGGGTGATAAACACGTATCCACCCGGCGTTGAATAGGCATTTCGTTTCTCGGATTGAATGACCGTGAAATGGTACTCGGGAAGTTTACTTCGTTTCCTCCGGTTGCTCGCAATCAGTTTACCTACCAGGTTTACATAAATCTGTTGCAGTTTCCCCTGATCCTTAGGGATCTGTGGATATCGTTTCAAGACCCGGGCGGCGGTGGCGCGACCGATGGTGAGTTCATCTTCGGTGTTCAGATCGTCAAACAGGGTGCTCACCCCTTCGACCAAATTTTTCCCTCCCGTAACCGCTTTGCCCACATTGTATCCCTGAATCTCGACGTTTTTTACGGCGCCACAGGATAGTGTGAGAAAAAATGCTGTCAGCAGGGTCGCCCGGGGAAGGTATTTTTGAAAGAGATCTGTTTTCATGCAAAAGGTCATGGCACTAATCCTCCTGTTTCGACGGCTCGGACCAGCGGAGATTGCCCTCTTCCGCAAACGCTTCCCGGCGGGATTTCATTTCATCGTCGGAAACGAACGAACTGATTTTTTCCATTCTTTGAAGTTCCTGAAAATCCCCCTCAACCTTTGCGTAGTTGGCTTGATTTTTTGAATCTAGCCCTTTCACGCCCGCCGCGACTTCTGCGGTGGAGGAGCTTTTGGATGGACGGGCATCGGACTTCATTTGATACGAGTTTAGCTTTTCTAAAATCGTGTCCCGTTCATGCTCCTCTCGTTTTTCGGGTTGGGAGTGCTGAAGTGCTGATCGGTTGATCCAGCCCGTTTGCTTCTTGTGCTTGACTTTTACCCACTCCGTTTCTTTGTCGGTTTTTAAAATCCGAACCCGGGTTCCGCGATTTAGTTTTGTGACGGAGGGAGAGACGGGAGAAGGGTTTCGGGTGAGGGTCTCCCGGCGACGGAGGTACATCCGGTCACCGGGTTGTATCGTTTGTTTGGAAGACGCGTCCCGGTTCGAGCCTGGGGGAGACTGACTGTAAAGCATGGTGTGCGACGGGACGAAGAACAGCAGACAAAGAAGTACGCCCAGGCAACCGGTCAGGCGATTGATCATGATTACTTCTCCGTGAGCTTTTCCGTAAAATCCCAGTGTTCACCCGGCGGATCGTCTTTAAGTGTTTGGATGCGATCCAGAAGTATTCTGCACGGCCTGTCGTTTGGTTTCAATGACAATCCGTACTCCAGGGCCTCAATAGCGCGTCCCCAGTCCCGTTCTCGATAAGCCCGTACGGCGGCATTAAACGTTTGAACGAACCGTTGAAGTTCCGTTGATTCTCGAGTGTGTCCGCAAACCTCAAAAATATCCACGGCTTCCTGTTTCCCTTTGACCCGGACGCGGTCAAGACAACGGCAAAGAACATCGTCATCGAGACGCCGTTGCGTTTTTTCACTGATGATCAGCTCAACTCCATATCGTTTTGTGAGGCCTTCGAGCCGGCTGGCCAGATTTACGCCATCGCCGATGGCGGTATATTCTACCCGATCCTGTCCTCCCATGAACCCGAGGACGATGTCGTCGGTGTTGAGACCGATGCCGATCTGCAGGGATTCGGGTTTTGGAAGATCGGAGCGTTCCTTGAGAGATGTGGCTCGCGCGATCATTTCCCGTGCGGCGTCGACGGCAAGGCGCTCCGGTTCGTCGAGGGAGTGAGGTGCTCCGAAATACCCGAGGATGGCGTCACCGATATATTTGTCAAAGGTACCGTGGTGGTCCATGAGGATCTGGATCATTTCATCGAAGTACAGGTTGAGAAATTGGACCACCTCCTCGGGCCTGTGCTGTTCCGAGAAATCGGTAAAACCGCGAATGTCGGAGAAGAGAACCGTTACTTCACGGGTCTCCCCGATTTCAGCCGAGGCGATATCAAAGTTATCTTCCAGTTCTTCCACAGCGGGGCGAGGCACGAGCCGCCGGAAGTTTTCACGAATAAACTTCCGTCGCTGCCCCTCCGTGAAATAGTTCAGAACGCCGGTTGAGAACATGGCGGTAAAGGCTGCGAGGACGGGAGGAACAATTGAAAGGTCCACGTGCCAGAGCTGAAAGAGAAAAAAGGTCGTTCCCAGAAAGCTGACCAGCAGGAGTGCATTCAGGAGAAGCTGCCAGCGAATACGAACAAAGAAAACTGTGAGCAGGGCTGATGCAGTGGCCAGACCGAGGTGTAAAACATACCTCCCCCACTGCGGAAGGGAAATGGTCCGGTGATTTTTTAAGAGATTACTGATGACGGTGGCGTGAATTTCCGGTCCAATGTAGTTTCCCGACATCGGAGTCGGAACCACGTCGGTGGGTCGGTTCAACATCTGAGAGGTTAGATTGGAGGCAATCAGGACGATTTTATTCTGAAACCGGTCGGCCGGAACCTTCGGGGATGTTTCTTGCTCGGAAGAGCGAACGGAGGTGGCGACGTCGCCAAAGGAAATAAATTCAAAGGTTCCCGGTGGACCGTACCAGAACACCGGTCTTGTCCCGTCACGAGACACCGAAAGTGGATGCTCGAAAGTGGACAGGCGATATCCGTTCCTGGTTTTCTCGAGCACCGGTTCGGTTGTTGCGGGGCTGACCGTACGAGCGGAAGCCAACCCGAGTGAAGGAAAGATCTGATCACCGTGACGGATGAAAAGAGGATAACGGCGAAAGATATCATCCGGATCGAGACGAACGTTGAAGGTGCCGGCGGCCGCCGAAAATTTTAAAAGCGGATCCACCGGCCCTTCCAGGTGGTCGAACTGAAGAAGATGATTGAACGAGTCAGAAGGTCCCTTCACGGATGTGACGGAGGGAGCCTGGAAACGGGACGCGCCGGCCGTATTTGTTCCTTTCAGTGGATGGACGACCGGTTCGTTCTCGTGTAATCGGGCGAACGAGCGAAGCTCCTGTTTTTCTCCGCTATATCCTTTTCGAACGAAAAGAAGGTCATAAACCACGGCGTCCGGATTCCCCGAGAGAATATATTTCAGGACCCATTCATGGATCGGCCAGCGATAGGGGGGTTGTTTGTCGAGGCTTTCCCTGAACAGACGAACGGTGTGGTCGTCGATCAGCACCATCACCACGTCATCTGATTTCAGGTGTTCAAACGAGGAGGTTCGCCATCGGAGATCTTTCGCCATCCATTCCACCCGTCGTATCGCGGGCACATCGGTCAGTGTGAGGAACAGCAGTCCGGACCCCAGGCCAATCAGAGCGGCAAGAGATAGACGAACAAACCGATTCTGAACGGATGGAGCAAGCATGGACGGGTCAATCGCTTTCCTGAGCCTCGGGGATGGGAAGTTTTTTAATTACATTTTTTTCCGGAATTCGTTCGTTAAGAGAATGTTCGTACCGCTGGATAGCAGCGGGCGAATCCCGGGTCGTGGACGGTGATAGGTCGGGGCGCGGCCAGTCATCTCCCGAGAACATCATCCGAACCGTGAACACGACGAGAAACACTGCAATGACAACCGCAAGCAAATCCCTCAGTTGTTTTTCAAGCCGTTCCTCGGCCTGTTTGTTCGCTTTTTCCGCAAGTTCGGACTCCACGCGTTCCCGCGAGTACTCGATTTTCTCCCCGCAGAATTCGCAGTAGAGATTGTTTTCCGGATTGTCGTTTCCGCAGTTCTTACAGATCATACGTTATTCCTCGGAAACGTTCATGCCGACGTTATTGAACCAGGTTTTGAAGGCTTCGTCATCGGGATTTGATTTCAGGTATTTTTTTCCGTACTTATGAGCCCGGCTCCAGTCACGGCCGACCCGGTTGTTTTTGGCGTAAAACGCCAGGCAAAGGTTTCGATTTACAACCGGATCCGAAACGTCTGGATTCTCGTCCAGTTTCAGATAAAGCTTCCGGGCCTTTTTGAGCAGTTCCTGTGACCGGCTCTGAAGGAGAAAATTACATTTGGCAAGGAGCGATTGAAGGTAAATTTTCGCTTTGGGGGATGGATCCAGGTTCAGTGTTTTTTTAATGTGACGACGCATCCATTTCATCTTTTTGTAGGCACTCAACGGGAGCTGATCGGATGAAGAACGATATTCCTTTGCAAGTTGATCGACCCGGGGATGGAGATGCTTCGAAAGGAGAAAATGATAGAGGCGGTTATGTTTTTTTTGATCCAGGTCCACACGGATCGATTTAAGACGGTTGCATGTTCGCGTTCGGCCATATCGTTCAAAGCAGGCGTCGATTAATGAGAAACCGAGTTGAACACCGGACCGAAATAGTTCGCGGTGGGTGTCGGTGGATCCACGACGTGCATCTTTCAGGAGGTTTTGGCTGACGCCTCCCCATCGTTCAAATTCCGATTTCGAACCGTAATGATCGGAGATGCCCTCGCCGGCGTAATACCGGGCCATGGCGTAGGCTCGATTCACTCTTGCCTGAACACGATCCGGAGCAAGCTGTTGGAGCCGTTCGTATTTGATCCGGGCCCTGCCGGGCTCGTTCTGCAGGAATAACGTACGTCCGTAACCGGAAAGATGATCCTCGAAAGCCGGAAGAATCAAGTTCTGGTTATTTTCCACCGACTGTCGAACGGATTCGAAGGCCTGTCGTGCCTTCTGGAGATGTTGTGAGTCCCCGGTCTCGTCGTAACGGCGCAGATGCACATGTCCGATCTGGACCTGGGCTTCAAGGGAAAAATACGCGGAGTCCCTGAGAGACGAGAGAGACCGCTGAGCGTTTTCGAGATACCTGTTTCCCTGGTCTTGATCATACATCCGGATCTGAGTGACGGCTTGACCGAGCAAGCCCGCAGCCCGTGCGCGTCCCGAAGTGTTTCGGGCCAGCGAAGAATACGTGTCCAGGGCTTCCTCCAGTTTATTGTTCCTGATAGCGATTGCCGCCTCGAGCAAATTGAGATATGGATAGGACGGGTGTTGATTCTTTGCGGTGATCAGGGGACCTTCCGTTAGCGAAATCTCGTTGCTTCCGTAGTGCCGGAGGGCCTCTTTATAGCTATATTCGAAACGAATGTTTCGGTAGGTGTTCAGTCCCATCACGAGAATGATCAGAGCCAGCACACCGGCCGCCACGGCTTCGGTTATGGACGTTTTGTTCCAACGGTACGAGGACATTTCAGAATAGGCTTATTTATTCACCTTACCGATAATGCAGTAGTCTGGGATGGGACCGAAAAATCGCGAATCGCGGTTTTCCTCCGTTCGTTGGTCGGCTAACACATAAAGGTGGTTTTTTGGAACGACCACAAGGGGAAAGGAAAGCTCGTATTCCTGTTTCAGATACGCTTCCTTGAACTTCTGACCGTTTCGGATCAGCGTGCCCGCTTCCATCTTGATCCGATCGCCGGGTTTCCCAACCACGCGTCCGGTGAGCTGCGTGATCTGTTCTCCATAGTCGTTTTTCAGTCGCCGGGAGTACAGGACAATGTCGCCGTTCTGAAAGTCGGAAATATTCGTTTGTTGCTTTCTGTACACCACGTACGAGTTTTTCTGGATCACCGGACTCATGTGTGCGGAGTCAACTTTGTGACAGCCGTACGTGGACCACCCGTACGCGACAAGCCAGATAAGAAAAATGATGACAAGGTGCTTAATGTAATTAAAAACAATGTACATAAAGTGCAGGTTTTGATTCAATGATCGAATCTGATAGGATACAACTTATCTGATACACGTTATCAGATGCATCTTCTATTTTTCAAGAAGTGTCGAATCTCCATCTCACATGGTTTTTTGCAACGAGCTCATGACGTATTTCTGCCGAAACTTGATGCTGCCGATGGCCGTGAGTTTGATCGTCCTGTTTTCCGTTCCGGTCATCGGCCAGGAGGATTCATCGTCCCCGGGCGTCGTAAAACAGCACCGCGTCAAACTTACTGATGCGGTCCGGAAGGAAATTCAGTATTACGTGAAACTGCTGGACAGTGGAAATCCGTATCTGGACGATTGGGCACGGCGTAATCTGATACAGCTTGGGTCAACAGCGGTTTCTCCGCTTCTGAAAGCACTGGATCGTCAGCCTCCGCGAAAACGGTTTTTGATCTGCGAAATTCTGGGGGAGATTCGTGATGCAAGGGCGGTACCATCGCTCATCAACCGTCTTGAGGATGCGGAAGCCAATCCGAGTGTGGCTTCGGCTGCCGCACGTGCTCTCGGTAAAATCGGGGATCAACGGGCTATCGATCCACTCATGAACGTACTGGATACTCCGGATCGGGAGCTGCTATACAACACCATTGTTGCCCTCGGAAAGTTACGTGCGAAAAAAGCGGTGGATGAATTGATCAAAAAAGTGGACGATAATCGTAAAACCTTTTACAAGCTCCGGATCGGGAACGCCGCTCTTTCGGCACTCGGGAGAATCCGTTCCAGGAAGGCTCTAAAAAAGATCAAATCGGTACTGACCTCCGAAAAGGCTTCGAACGTGGAAGATCCCACCGGACTTCCGGTTTCCTTCTATGCCGTGAGGGCTCTTGAACAGATTGCGCTCGAAACCAAAGGACCGGTTATGGTGGGGGGAGGCAAAGACCAGAAGAACACTCGGCAACAAACCATCGATGCCTGGATCAGCTGGATCAACAATGAGCTGGGAATCAAACCGGAGAAAAAGAAACGTAAACAAAATGGAGAGAAAAGCCCGGAAAACGGGGAGGCCGAAGACGGAGAAGGTACCCCGGAGAACAAATCTTCTTCTTCCGGATCTGGCGAAGACCAGTAGACCCTTATGAATATGTCTCAGGAGACCGGTTCGTCGAATCAGGAGAGTTCCTCCGCGAGCAATGGTACGCCATCGGAGGCCTCCGGAGAAGTGAACGTCGATAAGGAAAAACGAACTTCGGAATCGGATCCTCCCGAAACCCCTTCTCCAGCTGGCCGGGAGCCGGTGATTGAGTGTACGGGCCTCACCAAGACGTACCGGCAGCTGTTTTCCCGAGACGAGACGACGGCGGTGGACGGCGTGGATTTGACGGTCTACCGCGGGGAGATTTTCGGTTTGCTCGGTCCGAACGGGTCCGGGAAGACCACCACGATGAAGTTGTTGCTCGGCCTTCTGTTTCCCGATAGCGGAGAGGCGCGGGTGCTCAATCGCAAACCGGACGACGTAGCAACCAAAGAACGGATCGGGTTTCTTCCGGAAGAGTCTCAGCTGTACGATTTTCTGACAGGGAAAGAGACCCTCGAGTTTTACGCAAGCCTGTTCGGTATGAGTGCTTCTCACCAGGCGGAGAAGGTGGATGAACTGTTGAAATCCGTCGGCCTCTGGGAGGATCGAAATCGAAAACTCCAGCAGTATTCGAAAGGGATGACCCGCCGGATCGGGTTCGCCCAGGCCCTGATTAACGACCCGGACGTGATTTTCCTGGACGAACCCACCGTCGGTCTGGATCCGATCATTGCGAAAGAGCTGAAAGATCAGATTGTTGAACTCCGGAATCAGGGAAAAACACTTGTCGTATCCAGTCACGTTCTGGCCGATGTGGAAGACATCTGTGACCGGGTTGCGATTTTGCACGAGGGCATCAAACGGCGTGAGGGCCAGGTGGAGGAGATGTTAAAGATTCGCGAGGAACTGGAGGTGATCGTTGAATCGGACGATTCGGAGGATCTGCGCGAGGAGATTCGATCCACGCTCGCCGATAAGGGATGGAATG
This sequence comes from uncultured Planctomycetia bacterium, assembly GCA_964606115.1. Taxonomy (GTDB): domain Bacteria; phylum Planctomycetota; class MHYJ01; order CAYXQY01; family CAYXQY01; genus CAYXQY01. Next base: position 14,998 of record CAZSFH010000020.1, read on the forward strand.
TAAAAGGGTTCGCCTATCCGACCCGAACGCTTGAGAACCTGTTCCTCAGTACGATCCGGGAGAGTCGTGACGCTTCATGAGTCAGGTCTGGGCCCTTACCAAGCTGGTCGTACGGGAGTCCTTCCGGAAGCAGTTATTTGTTCTACTCGGTATTGCCTCGTTCATCATCCTCGTCGTTCCGTTTACGATTCCTTCGACGGATCCACTCGGACAGTTGCAGATCGTCGAGTCCTGGCTCTTTTCGTGTATCGGTTTTTTCGGTCTCGTCATCATCCTTTTTCTGGCGGGAACGTCGCTTCCGAGTGATCTTCGCACCGGTCGGTTGACGACCCTCATGACGAAACCGGTATACCGGCCGAAATTGCTTGTTTCCAAGTTTCTCGGTTTTTCTCTTATCCTCCTCTTTTTCGTCATTTTGACGGGAACGGTTGGTTATTTGGTTCTGCTGGGAGTGGACCTGACCTCGGGTGAATCACTGCTGGGGACGCATCAGAAGATTACTCCTGATGTATTTCAGTTCGAACTCCCGGGCGACGGGGACCAGACCGTGTTTAGCGGGGAAATGTCCAGTGGGGACGATGGGTCGGATCGTGTCGTGGTTTACGCGTCACGGACGACCTCTCCGATTGCCCTCTGGGGCTTTGAGAAAAAAGGGGCGAACCACTATCAGAAGCCACCCGTTCTGTTACTGCGGCTTCAGGGACGCGGAGCACGCAATCGGTTCAACGTTCGGGCCCGGATTTTCGTCGAGGTTCCTTTGCCGGTGAAACAGGCGGAAAACAATGGGGATCGGCGGCTGGAATGGAAACGGGTCCAGAGGCGAACGGTGGATTTTCGCCAGAACCGAGTAAGGCGAGTACCGGTCTGGCCAAAATCCGTACGCGAACACGGAAAGAACGTGTTTGACATCGTGGATCGATTCCGGGTGAAAATTGCTCTTGCGAACCCGGCGGGAAGTATTCAGTTCTCCAGAAACAGTGTTTTTCTTGAAGGGCCACGAACGTCGTATCTCTGGAATTATTTGAAAGGGTTGTTTTTGATGTTTCTGTTATTTCTTCTGCTGACGGGATTTATGATGGCGGTCACGTCCATGGTTTCAGGCCCCCTCAGTATCTGCATGGGATTGCTATTCTATGCCACCGGTGGGGCGCGGGGGTTTCTCGAGGATGCTCTTCATGTCACTCGAGAGACGATTCGGATCCGTTATCAGCATTTCGATGGAGGAACCCATCATCATCAACCCACGCTGGACGTACCAACCTGGATGCTGGAGTACAGTGAATTTGTCACAAGCAACGTGCTGGCGATCATTCCGGAATTCGGACTATTCCGTCCCGGCGGGACCCTTGCCCGGTGGCAGATTCAACACGGGGTTCTGTTCGACGCACTGGGACAAATGCTGCTGTATACCCTGATGTTTCTTCTTGTGGGAATGGTTGTTTTTCAGTTTCGGGAACTGAAAGCGTAATGTTTTCATCGGGCTTTCGAAAACGAACCTGGCTGTTCTTGATTGCTGCCGGATTGTTCGTTGCTCAGATCGTTCCTCTGTCCTTGCTGGATCGGACGGAGGTCTCAAAGTACAAACAGAAGCACAGTCCTTTTTCCAGGCAGGTGGAGGTTCCTCCGGAATATCTTGCAAATTATCTGATCGGAAGTCTCTTCGGCGGAGCCAAGCAGATTGCGGTCAACGTCTTCTGGGTCAATTACCGGCGACTTACGCAGCAGGAGGAATTTGAAGAGGCCATCGCTGTCCTGGAAGCGCTCCGCGTTCTCCAACCTCATCGGGAACGGGTCTGGGAATTTCTAACGTGGGACATCGCGTATAACCTGTCGAAACGTCAGCCCACGCTGGAGAAGGAATGGATGACCGTCAAGCGGGGGATCGGCGTGGCGAAAGAAGGCGTCAGGCGCATGCCGAATTCCTACGGGATGTGCCAGTACGCGGCACGGGTTTATGGACGTCGGATTCGGCAGCATCCCCATTTGATGGATCAGGTATGGAAAGAAACCGGGGAGTCGGACACCGACTTTCACGTTTCACCTTTTCTCGAAGAGGATAAGGCAGCATCCCTCAAGCGTCATACCTTCTATACCAACTACCGGATTGCCGTCGAGTATTTGAAGATGGGTCGACGGCGGGCTCAAAAGCGAGATGAACTTGATCAGTACAAAAAATGGTACGGTTTCCTCGTCAAGGATGGGTTCTACGATATCCTAAAACTTGCCCAGTACGACCAACATCAGCGAGCGCTGGATCGAATTGACCCGGTTCGGAAACTCGTTGGACAACTCATACTCGATTTCGATAAGGACAAGGAATACATTCCCGAACCGTACCGGGTTCGTTATCGGAGTTTTCAAGACCTTCCGCGCTTGATCAAACTGGATCGGAAACTGTCGAGGATTCCGTGGTCGACGGAGGAGGAAAGAAGAAAAAATCGGGAGAAGATGGTTGATATGACCCGGCGTTACCTGAAGGCGTGGAGCGAATTTTTTCAGCAATACAACAATGCCCTCGCGGAGGAAGCGGCCCGTCTTATCCTGCGTCGCTCTCTGGTTCTTCTGAAATACGTGGCGAATGACATCGAACGTTATTATAAAACGGGAGACGAATCGTATCGCCGGCGCGGACGGAAACTGCTGCAGGAAACCCTTCTCCCGCTGATCGAAGGGTTAATTCCATCAAAAGGGAATCCGGGAGGAGGATATCTGGTGCTTGCCCGGAGGAACCTCGGAACCTACTGGGAAACAATGAATAATTATTTTGATTCACTCAAATCTTACGAGACGGCCGAGGACCCTCAAAAACGGGAAGATGCCGCTCGAAAGCTGGAAGATGTGTACACCGAGCTGTTCACCCTGTACACCAACCGTCACACCGGATTCCACCGTTCCTGGTTTAATTCGTACCGAAAACGACTCGAGAAGGCACTGCAGATTCAATAAGTGTGGGGATCAAATGTTGATGACCCCTTCTGATTTCTACGTTTTTCGTTCCAGCAAATACAGGTGTACCGCCCCCATCATCATCGGGCGGTGGAGTCGGACACCGAAACCATTTTCTCGGAATTCTTCCTGAAGTTCCCGGGAGTTGGGGAAGGCTCTCACGGATTCATTAAGATATCGGTACGCAGCGGAGGAGGTTCCGGAGATCCACGTTCCCAGCAGCGGCAGGACATGATCGAAATAAAGAAGATAAAGGGTCCGGAATATCGAGTGGCGTGGAACGTGGAATTCCAGAATGGCAAGGAGACCATTCGGTCGTAGGATTCTCCGGATCTCCCGTAGTCCCTTTTTCCGGTTGACCAGATTCCGATATCCAAATCCGATACTGACCGCGTCGAAGGAATTGTCCGGGACGGGCATGTGCAGGAGGTCCCCTCCGAACGCGTGGAGAGACGCATCGGGGCCGCTGGTGGACGTTCCTTCCTTCAGAAGTGGAACGCAGAAGTCGACGGCGTAACCGGTCGCCGGCCGATTCAAATGCTGTAAAATGCGTTGACCGAGTTTACCGGTCCCGGCACAGGCATCAAGAAGGTCAAGCGGAAGGGAAAGTTGATCGTTTTTGACCCGTCGTCGAAGTTCCCTGGTCAGTTCAAACGCGGTGCGATTCCGCCAGAGGGCATCCGTCGTGCCGGTGAGTAGAGAGTTGGCGAGATCGTATCGAGACGCGATGTCCGCGAACATGTTCCGAATCCGGTCCGGGTTTTTCTCCAGAAGTTCCGGATCAACATCGGAAGCCATGTGCGTGTTTCGTAACGTACGGGAAATTGATATCAGGCCCGTTCGACACGGTCTTCTTCGTCATCCGCGGATTCGCTGTCCTCCTCCGCGTCCGAGCTACTTTCCTCATCCTCATCACCGTTCGATTCCGCTTCCCCGGGAGGTTGGGGGGGGGCCGGTTGAATCTCTTCTTCTCCACGAATCATGTCGGCCGTGATGTGAT
>CAZSFH010000020.1:18966-20621 GCA_964606115.1 uncultured Planctomycetia bacterium
GCAGTTCGAAAAGAACATTAAGCATAATGTTTTCGACCGTCGAGCGAAGCGCTCTTGCGCCTGTATTTTTCTCGCTGGCCTGCCGGGCGATCTCCCGAAGCGCTTCGTCTTCAAACTCGAGTTCCGCGTTGTCCATTTCGAACAGGGCACGGTACTGGCGCAGGATCGCGTTTTTGGGCTGGGTAAGAATCGTCATCAGGTCATCGACCGAAAGAGGATGGACGATGCACTGCACCGGGAGGCGACCAACAATTTCCGGAATCAATCCGTAATTGGTCAGATCCTCCGGTTCCAGGTGGGACAGGATCTTCCCGAGTTGCTCGGTGTCCACCAGTTCCCGATCGTCTTCCGTGTTGAAGCCGATCATGGATTTGCCGACGCGCCGTCCGATGATCTCCTCGATGCCGTCGAACGTCCCGCCCGCGATAAACAGGATATTATTGGTGTCGATCTGAATATATTCCTGTTCCGGATGCTTTCGCCCACCCTGGGGAGGGACATTCGCCACGGTTCCTTCGAGTATTTTCAGCAAACCCTGCTGGACTCCTTCCCCCGAAACGTCCCGGGTGATGGAAGGGTTGTTGGTGGTTTTGGCAAGTTTGTCGAGTTCGTCGAGAAAAATGATTCCACGTTCCGCACGGGCCACGTCGAAGTCCGCTGCGCGGATGAGTTTGAGGAGAATGTTTTCAATGTCCTCACCGACGTACCCAGCTTCCGTGAGCGTGTTCGCATCTCCGATCGCGAACGGAACATCCAGGATGTCCGCAAGGGTGCGAGCAAGAAGGGTTTTACCGCACCCCGTCGGTCCCACCAGAAGAACGTTACTTTTTGACACGTCCACGTCGTCTGTAACGTCCGGATTCATGATCCGCTTGTAGTGGGAGTTGACCGCCACCGAAAGAACCTTTTTTGTTTCTTCCTGGCCGACGACGTATTCGTCCAGACGGTTTTTTATTGTTGACGGAGTGGGGACTTCAAAAGAATCCGCCTCCGGTTCCATGTCCTTCAGCTGATCGGCGTCCCGGCTCGCCGTATCCATTGCTTCCGAACCGGCTGAAGGTTGATCCGACTGCTCGAGCTCGAGAACTCGCTGACAAAGCTGAACACACTCGTCACAGATGAACAGACCCGGAGGTCCCGCAATCAGCTGCTGGACCTCCATTTCCGTCTTGTCACAAAAGCTACAGCGACTTGTGGATCGGGTACCGTCGTCGCTCATCAGGATTCCTCCTCGTTCTCATCACCGTTTTCATGATCCGCGTCCTCTTCCTGAACGTCTTCCTGTTCGTCGCCGTCTTCATCAACCTGTTCCCCGGACGGATTGGCCACCACCCGGTCCACAATCCCATAATCCACCGCATCCTCGGCGCTCATATAAAAATCCCGATCTGAATCCTCACGGATCTTTTCCTGATCCTGACCGGTTTCATCGGCAAGGAGACTGTTGACCTTCTTTTTCAGACGAAGAATTTCATCCGCTCGAATTCGGATGTCTTCCGCGACCCCTTGCGTACCTCCCCAGGGCTGATGCAGCATGACCCGAGCATGAGGCAGGGCGAACCGTTTGCCTTTCGTTCCGGCAGAGAGCAACAGGGCCCCCACGCTTGCCGCCTGACCGATGCAGTAGGTGGCCACGTCACACTCCACGTATTTGA
>CAZSFH010000021.1:0-4399 GCA_964606115.1 uncultured Planctomycetia bacterium
GTAGTGTACCATAAACTTCTTGGTGTACTCCTCGGTCAACCCGTCCACGACCTGTTCGTCCACGCCGGTACCCAGTGTTACGGTGGCCAGCGCCTGGGTTTCCCCCCGTGTGAACAACGCGGAACCATGGGTCCTTGGCATTAACCCGGCCTCACAGGAAACCGATCGGACTTCGTCGTGGTCACGTCCGTCAATCCGGCGTCCGTCCTTGATGATCCGACGGATTGTCTTTTTCTGAAGATCCTCAAAAATCTCCTTGACATCGTCCGGATCCGGTTGCTCTTCCGGGTCCCCGTCCTCGGGACAGAGATCCTCCACGACTTCGGCCTTGAGTTCGTCAAGACGATCCCCTCGCTCCTGCTTATCCGCAATCGTAAGAGCCTCCTGAAGCTCACCTTTCACGCTTTGCTGAACGGTCTCAGCAAGCGCTGTATCCACCTCAGGTAGATCAAAGGGTTCCTCTTCCTTCCCGGCCCTTTGATTTAACTCATTCTGTATCTCACAGATTTGGAGGTTCGTATGATGAGCTTTTCCGATTGCGTTGAGGATCGTTCGTTCGGGAATTTCTTCCCCATGACCTTCGACCATCACAACGCCTTCTTCCGTGGAGACCACGACAATATCCAGCGGACTGACCTCAAGCTCCGAAATAGTCGGATTTACCACGAGGTTGTCATCCATCAGACCGACTCGAGTTGCTCCAATCGGTCCGTCCCAGGGGATATCCGAGAGGAGAAGAGCCGCGGATGCGCCATTGATGGAAAGCACATCTGGATCATTTTCACGATCGGCCGAATAAACATTCGTCACGACCTGAATCTCATTCCGGATGCCATCGGGAAACAGAGGTCGGATCGGTCGGTCCGTGAGGCGGGCCGTTATCGTTTCCTTCGTCGATGGCTTTCCTTCACGTTTAAAGAAACCGCCCGGAATTTTCCCGGCCGCCGCTGTTTTCTCTCGATATTCGACCGTCAGCGGGAAAAAGGGAAGATCCTTCTCCTCACCCTTGGTCGCTGCCGTCAGAACGGCTGTGTCGGCGTAACGAACCGTAACGGAACCGTTCGCCTGCTTGGCCATTTTTCCCGTCTCAAATTGAAACGTTCGACCACTGATCTTCTTCTGAACTTGATGTTCCTCAAACATAACTAATAAAAAAGGGGAAAGGTAAAAAACTGCCTTTGAGCTCGAGAAAAAGACAGTGATGATGAGAAAAGGGGAGAAAGGTCCCGGCCGTATGTCGAGAGTTTTTGTCCACCCAGAACGTACGGTCTGAGCGAACAAAAAACCTCGGCATGACGACGGAACCGGCCCCTCTGTTTCACTGTCCGATCCGGGTTAAACCAGGCAGGTTCAGCTTAACCCGGTATAAAAAAAAGAACTATACGCCTCGAATATCTAACTCATTCAAAACTTCAAGATAACGTTCTCGGTCATTTTTTTTCAAATACTTCAGGAGGTCCTTTCGCTGCGCAACCAATTTCAGTAAACCTTTACGGGAGGAATAATCCTTCTGATGATCCTCCATGTGTTCGGTGAGCTCCTCGATACGTTCCGTCAGAAGCGCGACCTGAACACCGGGAGAACCCGTATCCTGTTCGTGTCGTCCAAACTGATCCACAATTTCCTGTTTTCGTTCTTTTGCTACAGTCCTCGTCATGGTACTTCTTCCTGGCGAACTCGTATGGGCAATAAAAAAATTGATATATCATTCATCGAATGATCATGTTAACCGAATTCCGCCTGCAGATACAAGCGGACTGGACCGTACAGTAAGTTCTAATTTAAGTGATCGTATCGGGAAAGAGAATCGAGGGACCCTCACACCGACTACATTCCCCCGTCAGGTGAACCCGGAACGGAAACCCTTTTTAGCATGACGACCTGAGAAACCCGCAACCTGCAGATTTTTATTTCGGTGAAACTCACGGAATGTTGAGGAAACAAGGCCTATGAAGTGTTTGTTGACAAAAATAACTCAGCAATTCGCCGAAATAAAGATGCCCCCAACCGGGTTCTTCGTAATCGGGCCGTTTGCGGCGTTTCTTCTCGTCCGAAACCCGTCCGCAGGTGGAACGCCGGAAAACGATGACAGTCGGATGCAACTTCACGTTGCATCATCTTTCATCCATGGGATTGCTTTCACGAAAATTCCCTGCAGCCGCCCCGTTTACGAAAAGCGGAGCATGCGATTTTCTCGCGTTGTCATGCAATTCTGGCCCTTAAAGGCATTTTCCGCTGGTCTTCTAAATTGATATGATAAATCTCCGGTCAGTTCAGCAACGTATCTGGAAATTGCTCGTACAATTCGTAAAATGGTGTACGCTGTATGGTCCGAAATTCGAGTTTATCCGAACGGATTGTGCGCTCAGTGAGTGTTTGTGGGCGGTCAACTCGGATTTTGACGAATAAACCCCCATTAAAGATGGGTTTAAGACAGAATTCATATCAACAATCAGAACATGGAGGTTTCTATGGACGTACTTATTGTTGGCGGCGGAGGACGTGAACACGCGTTAGCCTGGAAGCTGAATCAGTCGGCCGAACTGGATACCCTTTACTGTGCACCGGGAAATGCCGGTATCGCCAATATTGCTAAAACGGTTGATATTTCGAGCTCGGCCCTTGAAAAACTGGCGGATTTCGCCGAGTCCAGAAGTATCGATCTGACGGTCGTTGGGCCCGAAGCCCCACTCGCAAGCGGTATTGGCGATGTCTTTGAAGATCGTGATCTGTCCATTTTTGGTCCCGGAAAGAAAGCTGCACAGGTCGAGGCGAGCAAAGTATTTACCCGCCGCTTGACTGACGAACAGGGGGTACCTTCACCCGACTACCGGGTGTTTGAAGATGCTGAACAGGCGTGTACATATCTTCGTTCCTCCTCGTACCCGCTGGTGGTCAAGGCGGACGGTCTCGCCGCCGGTAAAGGATCCCTGATCTGCGACTCGTTCGAGGAGGCGGAGGAGGCCGTTGAAAAAATCATGGTTGACCGCGCTTTCGGGGACGCGGGAGAGCGTATCGTGGTGGAAGAGTGCCTGGAGGGACAGGAAGCTTCTCTTCTTGCCATCTGCAGTGGAACGGATCTCCTCCTTCTGTCACCAAGCCAGGATCATAAGCAAATTTACGAAGGCGACCAGGGACCCAATACGGGCGGCATGGGAGCGTACTGCCCCACCCCATTCGTCGATCAGCAGGTGCGAGATAAGGTGGTGGAACAGATGTTTCTACCCACGCTTCATGCACTGAAAAAACAAAACATTTCCTATAATGGTGTTCTTTATGCCGGACTCATGCTCACCCAGAACGGTCCCCGGCTCCTCGAATATAATGTTCGATTCGGAGATCCCGAAACCCAGCCGATTCTTCAGCGCATGGATTCCGATCTTCTCCCCTACCTGTACGAAGCCGCAAACGATCGCCTGGACACCCTCGATCCGGTACAATGGAAATCCCAACATGCCCTCTGTGTAGTTGCCTCATCGGAAGGATACCCGAAAAACTATGATACGGGATATAAAATTTCGGGTGCGGATGATGTGGGTCCGTCGGACGAAGCTGTTGTATTCCATGCGGGAACGGCTTATCGGAACGGTGATCTGGTAACGGACGGTGGCCGAGTACTCGGGGTAAGCGCCCTTGGAGACACACTACCCAACGCGCAGGAACGAGCGTACGAAGAACTGAAAAAAATTAGTTTCAGGGGAATGTACTACCGAAATGACATCGGTCACCACGCGCTTGATAACACGGATCCTGACCCTGCCGGGGATCTTTCCTCATGAATACACCTCATCTCGAAACGGTACCCAACTTCAGTGAGGGACGGGATTGGGACATCATTGAGTCAATCGTCGATGCGTTCAAAAACGCGGATAGCGTTTCTTACCTGGACCTCCACCTCGACGAAGATCATAACCGATCTGTGATCACAGCAGCCGGTCCTTCCGAACCTCTCCGGAAAGCAATCGAGGAGGCTGTTGCGGTAGCCGTGGAATCAATCGATCTGTCCGAACACGAAGGAACCCACCCGTTTATGGGAGCTGCCGATGTCATTCCGTTTGTTCCAATTAACAATTCCAGTATGAAGGACGCGACTCAAGCCGCTGAAAAACTGGCCTCCAGCCTCGCCAACCAACTGAATCTCCCTACGTATCTCTACGCTCAGGCAGCCACACGGGAACAGACCCGTGAACTTTCTTCACTGCGAAACTTCAGTCCCGATGAACTGAACGAGAAAATGAAAGACGAAAAGTGGGAGCCTGATTTTGGACCGGATGAACGACATCCGACTGCCGGGGTCACAGCCATTGGAAGCCGAGATTTTCTTATTGCGATGAACGTCGATCTTCTCACGGAGAAACAGGAACAAGTTAACCAGATTGCCAAAGAGATACGGGAGTCG
>CAZSFH010000021.1:4409-20503 GCA_964606115.1 uncultured Planctomycetia bacterium
CTCCCCGGCATTCAGGCGCTGGGAATGAATCTTGAAAAACAGGGACGGATGACGGTCTCAACAAACATAACGAACTTCCGGAAAACGTCGCCGTACGAACTTGTCCGCACGATTCATGAAAAAGCAAAGGAGAGAGGAATTCAGCCCGGACCCACCGAACTGGTAGGGTTAATTCCGGAAGAAGCGGTTGAACAGGGAAACCCGGAAAACCTCAATATTCCACGGTTTGATCCGGAGCGCCATATTTTCGAGCGACGTCTCGCGGCGATCCGGTCCGAAGACTGAACGTAGACTGATCCCGGTATGTTAACTCGATGGGGACGACTCGAATCCGATCAAACGGTTTTCGAGATATCTTTCTTGTGCTTGTGCTCAAGCACGCGCAGGACGGAAATGAGTTGATCGGTCGTAAGTATTCCCTGATCCAGCATGATCATTCCGATAAGCTTTTCCGTATCCTCCTCGACCTGAAGCTTCCGCTGCTGATCCAGAGCCGATTGCACGTCTTCCTGAGAACAATATCCAAGCCGTTTGGCCACCTGTCCGAACGGCTTTCCATCTCCTGTAGTTTCAGCCTCTACGTCTTCCATGTCAAGGTGCCCGCAAGTAAACTGACCGCATCTGATAAAAAACGATTAGGTACATGTTCAGTTTTATTGTAACATGCAGTTGACCTGCGTCAAATGGAACTTAACCGAAACCTGATTCCTGAAGTAGAGGGGAGAATTCCTAAAAAAATTCAGTTCACCTGTCAGATATTCTGTATTGGTGGTGCACATCCACCGCGCCGCTTTGTCACTTCGAACTTACCGGACCCATAAACTTCCAGCCGTTTTCATTCGTAAACCGGTACCTTTCGTCATGAACGGTTCGCAATCAACACGATTCGAGATATAATATAGTAATAGGCTTTCATCACCTTCACGATCCTGAACGATTTTGATCCTGAATTTTGAACCTGCTACTGGCTACGGATCAATGATTCTATGATCGGTGACTTCGGTTTGCTTGAAATGTTGATGCTCCTGATTCTCGGTATCCTTGTATTCGGAGGAGATCTCCCGGAGGTCGGCCGAAAGATTGGACGCTTCTGGGGTAAAGCCCAGCAATATTTAAGGATGTTTAAACAGAATCTCCAGGACGAACAGCAAGATCTCCAAGACCAACTCGACATCGATCCCCCTGAGCAACAACCGCTTTACGAACCGCTCGATTCAAATACCGAAAAGTCGGATGAGGAAAATGCACCGGAACCGCTCATGTCTCCGACCGATACACCCAACTCTTCCGAATCGGACAATTCCCGTGACACAGACCCTTCGGACCCGAACCAACCCCCCTCCGAATCGACGTCCGAATGACCGAGTCTTTGAAGACAATTCGGCAAAATTTCGCTCACCGCGATGTGGCTTTCTTCAATCGGTCCGCTCGATGCGTCGCCCGGGAGCTGCTTGGAGATTGGCTACTCCGACACACAGCCGAAAACCAAAGTTGCGGGGGTGTGATTATTGAAACAGAAGCTTATCTCAGTGAGGGAGACGACGCTAATCACGCCCTCCAGAACGGACGAACGGAACGTAACCGGGCGATGTTCGGTCCACCGGGGACAATTTACGTGTACATGATCTATGGAATGTATTACTGCATGAATATTGTTTGTAAGTCGGAAGGGGTACCCGAAGCCGTTTTGCTTCGGGCGATCACCCCCGAAATCGGTCGCGAGCAGATGCTTACTCGCCGAAAAAAAAATCGGTCGACGGACCTCCCTCGGGATGAGATTGCGTCCGGTCCTGGAAAACTTTGCATGGCCCTTGACGTGGATCGGTCCGAGAATGAAACTCAGCTCTTCAGGAATGATTCATTTGATCTCTATGAAGGACGGGACATTTCGGACAGCGATACGACCACCGGCCGTCGTGTTGGGGTGGAATACGCGGAAAACGCAGGTGATTGGCCACTCCGATACCGGGTACAATTATGATCGCAGATTTCCATTCCTTTACAGAAAGCGAGCTCTCTCTTTAACCCCCAGGAAAAACTCGTTTTCTAACCCAATTTCAGCATAGCAAGACTCAGGATCGCGAAGACGGTGGAGGCAATCCAGAAACGTACCACGACCTTTGATTCATCCCATCCCTTGAACTCGAAGTGATGATGAATAGGAGCAATCCGAAAAACACGTGTTCCCCAGAGCCGATATGAAGCGATCTGTATAAGAACCGAAAGGGCTTCAATCACGAACATCCCACCCGTCACGATCAAAACCAGCTCCTGCTTGGAAATAACCGCAACGATGCCGATTAATCCTCCAACCGGCAACGAACCCGTGTTTCCCATAAAAACCTGAGCGGGATGACAGTTGTACCACAAAAACCCAAGTCCCCCACCGACGAACGCCGTCATGAGAATAGCCACCTCCCCTGCGCCTTTGACAAATGGAATGTTCAGATAGCCGGAAAAATCCGTGCGACCCGTTACGTACGTGATGACAGCATAGACGATAGCCACCATAATCGCGAGGCCGATCGCCAGCCCGTCCAGACCGTCGGAAAGATTGACCGCGTTCGAAGTTGCCACGATCACCAGCATCACCAAAAAAGGATACAGACCTCCGACGGCAAGCTGCGTGGAGAAAACTGGAATGTAGAGCCTGTTAAGCTCCTGTGCATATTCCCCGAAATACAGGTACAGCGCTATACCCCCACCAAAACCAATGAGACACTGATAATACAGTTTTGTCAGAGGTCGTAAGCCGTGTTGTTCATCGCTCTGCAGTTTGATCCAATCGTCAACAAATCCCAGCAACCACATTGATACCGTGACGGACAGAGCAATGAGTATGAGCGCACGATCCAGTTCCGCGAATAGAATGACCCCAAAAAGGACTCCCCCGATCATGAAAAGCCCTCCCATGGACGGAGTCTCGTTTTTGGATCGATGGAGTTCAGCTAACTGTTCACTATGAACTTTCTCGGTCCGTTCCCGTAACTGAGCCCATCGAAGCCATCGAATAACGTATTTCCCCAGAACAATGGCCACGATAAAGGCCGTGACGGCCGCAAAAGCAGCCCGGAACGTGATAAACCGAAAGAACTCGAAACCCGGTAAAACTTCTACAAAAAGATGATAAAGCATCTCCTCATGCCCTTTTATCCTGGTGATCTCCCGGAATGGAGGATCCGGAATTTAGAAAATTCAATCCTCGTGCTCGTAGGAATAAAATCCACGTCCGGTTTTCTTTCCGAGGTGCCCGGCCTCAACTTTCTTTCGAAGGAGGGGACATGGACGATACTTGTCTTCCCCGAGGTCCTCGTGAAGCACCTCAAGCACATCCAGCAAAACATCGAGTCCGATCATGTCCGCCAGCTCAAGAGGCCCCATGGGATGTCCCATTCCGAGTTTCATGATCTCATCAATCTCTTCTTTCCCTCCGACCCCCTCCATAAGCGCATAAACTGCTTCGTTAATCATCGGACAAAGAATTCGATTGGACACAAACCCCGGATAATCCTGAACCGTAACAGGGGTCTTTCCAATCTCGTTAGCCACGGTCGTGATCTGCTCGATCGCGCGCTCGTCGGTGTCCACCCCTTCCACCACCTCAACCAGTTCCATCAGGGGAACGGGATTGAAAAAGTGCATGCCTGCGAATTGATCAGGGCGTGAGGTGCAGGAGGCCAGTTCCGTAATCGAAATTGAAGAGGTGTTTGACGTGAACAGAACGCCCTCGTCCATAAGATGATCCAGTTCCGAGAAGACCTCCTTCTTGATATCTTCCTGCTCGACCACCGCTTCAACGACCAGTTCCACTACGGTTAGTTCCTGTAAATCCGTTGTGGTCTGAATTCGATCTACGATGTCATCCACGTTTTGATCGAGGTTCCCCTGCTCCGCAATTTTTTCCAGGCTGACACGTATGTTTTTGGTCGCACGATCGAGGATTTCTTCATCAATATCTCGCAGGACCACCTGATACCCGCCTGTTGCCAGAACCTGTGCAATTCCGTGCCCCATTGTTCCAGCTCCAACTACACCGACCCGTTCAATATTACTAAGTTTCATATTTTCCACCTCGGAGCAATTCATTCGTAAACAATCAGAGATTTATAGCTTCTATGGAAACTGAAACCCCATTTCCCCCACCGAGACAAAGAGAGGCAAGACCGTTCTTTTCCTCATGTACGTGAAGAGCGTGTACAAGAGTCGTCAGAATTCGTGCTCCAGTACATCCAATCGGATGACCGAGGGCTACCGCTCCACCGTGCACGTTGAAACGATCGTCCGGAATTTCCATCTGATCGAGAAGATGACACCCCTGAGCAGCAAAAGCTTCGTTGATCTCAATGATATCGTACCCCTTCATCGAATCACCGGTTTTCCGGTGCAATGCCTCGATTGCCTGAAGAGGAGCTCGCATTACCCATTCCGGTTCCACGCCGCCGGTAGCGTATCCGTTGAGACAAGCCAGGGACCGATCCATTGATTCCTGTTCCTGGAGAAACGAGGAAGAAGCAAGCACGAGAGCACTGGCACCGTCACTGATTCCGGATGCGTTTCCGGCGGTAACCGTACCATCGGGGTCAAATGCGGGTTCGAGATCACCGAGTGACTCCAGGGACGTATCGGACCGCGGTCGCTCGTCCCGGTCAATGGTCCGTTTCTCCCCCCGGTCATCAACCGTTACCGGTACAACCTCACGCTCGAAATAGCCCCGGTCCCACGCCTCCAAGGCTTTCCGGTGACTCTCAAGAGCAAATTGATCCTGTTCCTCGCGTGAAATGTTATATTCACGAGCCAATTTTTCGGCTGATTGCCCCATGTGAAAATCATTGTGGGGGTCCCACAAACCATCGTGAATCATGGAGTCCACCAGATCCTCACCGCCGAAACGAAATCCTTGCCTTGCATTCGGTAGCAGGTATGGTGACTGACTCATGGACTCCATTCCGCCTACCAGAACACAGTCGTGGTCCCCGAGAAGGATTGCCTGTGCCCCGAGAATCACCGCTTTCAACCCCGATCCACATACTTTATTGATCGTCAGTGCACCAGCCTCCGGAGGGATGTTCGCTCCGAGCTGAACCTGTCGGGCCGGTGCCTGTCCCGTACCGGCCGTCAATACCTGACCGAAAATAACTTCGTTCACCTGCTCAGGAAAAACGCCCGCACGCTCGATTGCCTCGCTTGCCGCAACCCGACCAAGTTCCGTTGCGGACATGGACGATAAGCCTCCCATAAAATCGCCGATCGGAGTTCGGCAGGCCGATAGAATATGCACACTCTTGTTATCCATCCAGAAGTCTGCTGTAAATTCCGTGTTTGATCATAAGAACCTGGGGACGCGATTTAATCCGTTCAGGTAGAATAACTGAACTAACCGAAATAATCAAAAAAAGAACCACGGACCCTACCACCAATGAGACTCGTAGAGGCCGTGGTTCACGGAGGTCGTCGTTTTTTTCGCCGAACAAACGTCCTTTCGTACCGATCTACAACGTTTATTCCTTAATATTGACGTTGATCTGCTTCGTTTTCGCCTCCGGCGCTTTGGGAATCGATATACGAAGAACCCCTCGTTCGTATTCTGCTTCGATATCGTCTTCACTTGCCACATCGGGGAGGTGAACCTGACGGGTGAAGGTTCCAAAGCGCCGTTCGATGCGATGGTACTCCCGAGCTTCATCATCCTGTTCCTGGACCTTTTCTCCTTTTATGGTCAAGGTCCGGTCCGAAAGGGTGATCTCTATGTCCTGGGGCTCCAGACCAGGAACTTCCATCTCAATCAAATAGTCCTGATCCGATTCACTGAGATCCAGAGACGGTGCCTGAAATTCCGTTTGACCGGATGGTCGTTTCCAGAACGGTTCCTCCATCAGCTTCTCAGCAATCGAAAACAGGTTCTTTACATCTTGTTTGTTTCCACTGTTGTTTTTAAGAATTCCCATTGGCCTCTCTCCTGAACAAATATGAGATGCACAATGAAAGTGAAAGAGTCTTCCACCGTCCGTTCTTCGCATATATAAAAGCAAACTTCGTGCCAGACATAGCCCCCTTTAACACAGGTAACCCCCTTCAAATCAGAAACTTACAAAATTTCCATGACGGGGTACCGTTAAAGAAGGACAGATTGGCGATGGGTGTTAAGCAGGGGGTGCCAAATTTTCAGGAAGAAGACCCGGTGTCCATCTCGTACTTATTGAGTTTGTAGCGGAGTGAACGGAAGCTCATGCCCAGCAAGTCGGCGGCGTCCGTAATGTTTTGATCCGTTTTTTGAAGTGCGGAGCGGATATGTTGTTTTTCGATTTTCTCAAGGTGCTCCTCAAGTTTCATACCGTCATCCGGGACGTGAACGGAGCGGTCCCCGGTACTCGGCTGATCCTGGAATAAATGATCATCCGTAATCTGCTCCTGGTTGGTGAGTGCTACGGCCCGGCGCACGGCGTTTTTTAACTCACGAACGTTCCCGGGCCAGTCATAGGACATCATTTTTTTTCGGGCCTCGTCCGCGAAACCGGAGATGGATTTGCTGGAGGTTTCCCCGTACTCCTTCAGGAAATGGCCGGCAAGCAGGAGAATATCATCTCCTCGCTCCCGCAGGGGAGGGATTTTCATGTGAATGACATTCAAACGGTAGTACAGATCTTCTCGAAACTGACCCTCTTCGACCCGTTTCTCGATTTCCTGATTGGTAGCGGCGATAAACCGAAGATCCACCCGATGCTTCTCAACCCCGCCGACCGGCTTGAACTCCTGGTTCTCCAGTACTCTCAGCAGTTTGACCTGCATCTGCGGAGACATTTCACCGATTTCGTCCAGAAACAGGGTCCCACCGTCGGACACATCAAGTATTCCTTCCTTATCTTCGTGAGCTCCGGTGAACGCTCCTTTCTTGTGACCGAACAGTTCACTTTCGAGCAACTTCTCCGGAAATGCTCCGCAGTTAACGGTCATAAACGGCTGGCCTCGCCGTCCGGAAAGAAAATGAATCGATCGCGCCACGAGTTCCTTCCCCGTACCGCTTTCTCCGCAGATCAGCACGGACACATTAGATGGTGCTACCCGGTGAATCGTCTGGCGGACCTGTTCAATTTCCTCCGAATCCCCAATGATATTTTCATAGACGGGATGCTCTTCTCGTTCCTCGGGCGGCTCGATGCGCCGGGACTCCACGGCATTGCGCACCCCGCTCCGAATTGCATCGTTATCGAACGGTTTCTTGAAATAATCAAATGCACCCTCTCGCATGGCTTCCACCGCACTTTCCCACGTCGAATGCGCGGTAATCATGATCACGCGACAGGATGGATCTTTCTCCTGGTAGGTTCGAAGCAGATCAATGCCGCTTGCCTCCCCCAGTTTGATATCCTGGAGTACGACGTCCACGTCGAGTTCCTCAAATAGCTCGACGGCTTCCTCAGGCTCCCGCGCGGAGTGGACCTCAAATCCTTCCTCTTCAAGGATCACCTCCAGGAGCTCACAAAGGCTCTCCTCGTCGTCCACGACGAGCACTGTCGCCTCCGCCTCCTCCGACTTCTCCTGCACGTCCGATTTCGTGTCTACGGCCTGTTTATCCATCGATCGTCCCGGGATTGATCATGTCGTTTCAGCAGTTGCCTCGAATGAAGGGACCCGGCCGTTTTCCATACGAACATGCTCGACGATCGTTCCCTCGGATCCTGTAGCGGTCCTGGTAACCCGCTCCACTCGATGATCGGAGCGAATCTGATAAGATTGATTTTCTTCATCCAGGTACGGGTAATACTCTCCCTGAATATCACGATACAGCTCAACATGCATGATCTTTTGCCCATCGGAAGGTCTTGATCGTTCTTTTACCTCCAGTCCTCCGTTCTCCTTCCGGATCACCTGGAACGGCCCATCCGATTTTTGAAACCCGACGTAGGCTTGATTGGAATCCCGCATATAAATATCGGCTTCAAGTGGATAAAACTCATCGTCCACTTTCTCCCGTACCTCATTGTTCTTAATTCGAAACGTCTTTCCGGATACCGCAATCGGGAACTCAGAAATAAATCGATCCGGACAGTGTGTAAGAATAAGCTCTTCACAGTCGACTCCCCGAACGTGTGCGTAGTCCGTATGAACCGGGTCCCCATACGGACCACAATCGTGGATGACCACGGCGTCCTCGTAAAATCCAAGTGCGTTATGAAGTCGCTCCTGGCTCCAGGATTGTTCGATAAAATGATTGATATCCCCATAAATAACCGAGGACGACTCAAACTCCTCCTGCGACAACTCATGGAGTTTCACCTCACGTTCTTCATTGGCAAGACTTCGCCATAGATCGGGATCATACACCGTATCCGAGCTAAAAACGACACGTTCATCAGGTGTCCGAATGTCAATTCCGATCGTCGGGGGGCCGTGCCAGACCGGATCTTTAATCGGAGAAATCTCAACGGAGGATGGACCTTCCCGGTCCTCATCGAGTTCGAGTGTGTTCTGTGCGTTCCTGTAGAACACTTCGGATTCAAAGGAATAGTACTGCACCGGCTCAACCCATTTCGACGTCTCCGGATCACGAAATAGCATTCTCGGCCGATTCGCCTGTTCCGGATCCATAATCACCACTTTTGCGCGGTCCGGTGGGACGGTTTCCCCATTTTCATCCACCACGCGCCATCCATACGGTCCCCCATCATGATGATCCCGAACAATCTGGTATCGGGCGGTAGGACCAATGGTCACCGGTTGAACGAAGTTTTTATACGGGACTTCTAAAACTTTTCTTGAATCGGTACTGAGGGTTCGTTCAAGTGCCCCGCGGCTATTTTTTAAATACTCTTCATGAATCGGATCGATGGTCAGAAGAGTAAGCCGTTTCTCCCCTTCCGTGAGGTAATTCATGTATATAGCAAGATCCGTGAACCACCTTTTGTGATCCTCGTGGGAGTGCGTGGCGAACAGACCGTCAATCTGTTCGATTTCCTCTCTCGACAACTTCTCGAATATCGGTGCCCCACAATCCACAAGAAATTGATAACCGTTTACCGTCACGTGGTAGCAAATACTTTGACCGTACTTCGAAAACGGACGGCTCTCTCCAAGTATATCAATCTCGATTCCATTTCCGGTGTTGGTCCGACCGTCCGTATCCTGCAACTCTACGTTTGTAGTCATGAGTTTACGACGATGAATACAATTCCGTAATCCATTCCTCTCGACCCGTTCCCGATCTTTCGTCCCTCTAATCCATCATGTTTCTACTGTTCACGGTCCCGCCCAAGAGGTGCTTATTGTGACATTGTTTTTCCCGAGTTCTGGACGGAGGTTTCTCCGTCCATGACATTGGTGTCCGGGCTGATTGCCCGGGAAGAACTAAAAGGAACCCGTCCGGAGTCCCACTGGAATAGCTCGGGAAACATCGGTTTGATATAATCACGAAGCTTATCATACGTCGGACCAAAACCGGGTTCATACATGAACCGTTCAAGATCATAGGCCAATTTTCCAGCACGCTGGTACCGTTCATTCGGATCCCGCTTGAGCATTTTCATTACAATCTGGTTCAGTCGATCCGGTATCGTCCCGGCTTTTTCCCGGGGGGGCGGTATCTCATCGGTAAGGACACTGTCAAGGATCTTCCGGGTTTCCTCCCCCTCAAATAAACGGTCCTGCGTCAGCAGCTCATGAAACACGATTCCCAGCGAAAAAAGATCCGATCGGGCATCCGTCTCATCAAACTGAGCCTGCTCGGGTGACATATAAGGAGCTTTCCCCATCAGTAACTCCCCCTCTTTATCCATCATGAGATCCTTCGCCTTTGCTATACCGAAGTCCGTAAGTTTAATCACCCCCTCTGAACTAATCATGATGTTTTTTGGGCACACATCCCGATGAACGACATTCAGAAGCTGACCGTCCGGTCCCCGCTTGGAATGGGCGTATTCAAGCGCTTTCGCCACCCTTGCGATGATAAAGGAAGACAGTTCATGGGGAATCTGCTTATTGTCCTTCAGGTGTCGCTTAATGAAATCTTCCAGGGTGATGCCATGCACATACTCCATGGATATATAATAAAGGTTATCCACTTTCCCCAAACTATAGATTTGAACAATATTAATATGAACCAGGTCCGCGACCAGTTTGGCCTCTCCTACGAACATATCGACAAAATCCTCGTGATCCGTCAGCTCCTGGCTAATGGTTTTGACCGCCACCCGTTTCTTAAAATCATCCACCCCATGATGAATCGCTTCATACACGTTTCCCATCCCCCCCGAGGCAATTTCCTGTACAAGTTCCAGCGACGTGTTCTCGTTGAACAGCTGGAACGTTCGGTCTGAACTCTGTACCATATTCTAAAACCCGAATTCGGGACAGGGAAAACTGGAGCCTTCCATGGGCCATGACCGGAGGATTCAGGCGACGCTTCAGCCCCATTGATGTTTGTATTCTAACACATAAACGGCTTTATGTACAAAAATTTTCAAGATCCATATCCATTACTGGTCGTTCCCGGAAGCGTTACTTCGACTCTTCTCCCTTCTTTTTTTCCTTATCTTTCTTTAACCGCAGGTGCTTTTTAAGTTTCTGATATGCCTCATTCACGGTGGATAAGTGGCCGTACTGCTCAGCTTGCATGGTAATTCGATAATAATTGGAATCGACGACCGCACCGATGAACCAGTGCATGCGATCGACTCCCTCGGTGCTCATCGTTCGCACTTTCATCTGAAACGCTTTTCCCAATTTGATGAAACGGGATTGCTCTTTTCGTTCCACCTCCACGTAGGACACATCCTGCTTTAGCGCTTCAAAGCTCAAGTCGGCAAGTTCAAAAATGTTCTGGGATGGATCGATACTTTGATTAAGCCCCGGATGCTTTTCTCCCTTTTCAAACCGCTGTATTCGGACCTGGTTCATCTCCGTGTCCCGGCGACTGTACTTAATCATGTCTTTCGTCCGAATGGGTACCCAGGAGCGAGGAATTTTGAAAGAAAGGTCGTAAAAGTTTTGTTTAACAAACTCTTTGTCCTTGTCCATGATGGTTGACTTGCATCCCGGCATACCAAGCATTGCACAAAGGACCACAGTCAGCAACAGGTATCCGGGGCTTTCGAAATATCGCTTATCGAATGTGACCGCTTCCACCTCAACTCCTCCTGTTATAAAAAAAGCACGCGAGAGTGGCTGGCTAAAAACTATATCCCAGGGTCGTGACAAATCGAATATCTTCTTCATCCACGCCGGCCGGTGGATCGGAATCGTAAATGTACTCCCCAAGCAGTTTCAAGTTCAGATTCTGCTGCAATTGATACTTCAGGGTCACCGACGCGTCTCCTCGGTACTCCCCCGCGTCCGACAAACTGGGAAACAACTCCAGCTTTTGCTCCAGGTCCAGACGGGAGGTGATGCCGACTCGATAGATCTCGGCAACCCGTGCGAAAAGTTCGTGTTCGTCGTCGGCATCCTGGCGGTCCTCGTATCGATACGTTAGTCCCGCCTCCAGGTTCAGATCACTCGATCGATCGTGAAGGAGATGCAATCCACCACCGGCACCAAGTTCTCCGTAAAAATCAATCAATCGGACACGATCAAACCCCAATTCTCCACTTCCGTACACGTAAGGCATAGGTCCCAAATCAATATTCAGCTGATCGCCGAGTTCCGCCCGGTCCTCCGTCGTTTGATCTTCCGATCTGGCGTAATTGTATTTTGCGTAGGCACGGTTCTCAATCCGGCCCTTCTTGTATTTTAATTGCGCCTGTGCGTAAAAATTATCATTCTCCGAATTTCCCCGGACTGCCGTATATCCGAGGTCCACGCCGCCGCTCCACGGGGATTCGGGAGGAAGGTCAATTCGTTGATCGGGTGGCAACCCGGCATACCCCACTTTCACCTTTTTTCGTTCAGCAATCGAAGACTTCGGTACGGTCACCTCGCCACTATGTCGGGTGTTTATTGTCAGCTTCTGATTGTCCTCCGAAAGAATTTCTCCCGTCAGCGAGTCCCCGTTATCGAATGTTAGCTGATGGCGTTCGAGCACAAAATACTCTACCTCTGATCGGGAGATCGTTTTCGCCTCCCCGTCCGATTGTTCAAGCACAAGTTCGTGATCCGATTGTTTCTTGATCTTCCCTGAATATTCTTCCCCGCTTTTCAAAACCACAGTGTCGGCGTATGAAAGAGGGGTAATACTAAAAATAAGCACGAAAAACGTTCCAAAAACACGCCATGCCATCGGTATTTCAATCAAATTAAATCTGCACATCGAATCCATGTCCGTCTAACCCAGATAAGGTAGACCTCCTCACGAATGGAACACGTGCCACAAATCTATTTTCAAGATTCAAAAAAATGAGAATCGACGTCATCAAACACCGCCGAGGTGGGCAAAAACGTACGCACAGATTGCATCCTGACCGACAAAATTTATTAAAAGCTATTTTCCCGAAAAGGCGAGCATGGGACATGGTAGCATTGCAACTCGAGAGAACCTTGATGTCTCCCTTTGATTTAATACCATCATATGCTTATAATGCTTCTACTTCCGATTCTCAAACGGTGGGTGTGATCTGTTGTTGTTCCCCATCTCACCATCATCGCTCGGCACGAGCTTAGGTTCCATGAACAGGTTCAGGAACCTCGATCCGGAATCATACGTATATTCGCAGCAGGACGGATATCCCTTCTTCCACAAGTTTTCACGGTTTATTAACCTTTTTCTTCAAAACCGATGACACCTAACAACGACTCCGATCAATTATCAACCGATCTTCTATTTGAAGATCGTTTATCGGCGGACCAGATTCTATCGTTCAGTAATGCAATCCGTGAGGATCGTTCGCTTCGCAGTGAAACGGACAAACTCTATCGAGAGTTCGAAGAGCACCGGGATGAATTTTCGAGTGACAATCGTGCGATCGTACGGCATGCGACGATCGCCTGGATCCTGGGAAACCCGGCCGAAGCAATTGAACTTCTGGATGGTACCCAGCCCAGTCGTGAATCACGAATTGTCACCGCCCTTGCACGGCATGAACACGGGGACCACCACCTTGCAGCTGATCTTCTAAAAGAAATGTATTTCGATCTCAAAGAGAAAGATCAGCCCCAGAGCTATCTATTTGAGCGTTACGTGGAGTCACTCCTAAAACTCAATCAGCTGGACGAGGCAAAGGATGAAATTGACTCGGAAAAAGAAGTTTTTGAAGATACACCGACCCTCTCCTACCTGCAGGGATTTGTGGCGGAACTCCATGGACAGCCCCAGGAAGCGCTGGACCTCTATCAAACAGCTCTGGAGCATGATCCCGAACATATTCCCACCCTGTTCCGTGAAGCCGCCCTCGTCGATCGCCAGGCGGACGAGATTGTGAACCAGGAGGAAGATCCGGAAACGTATTCCCAATCTATCTATGAGAGGATCATGGATTCCAGTCCCGCCTACGAAGGTGCGGTCATGAACCTCGGTCTCAAATACGAGGATCAGGGCAATTACGAGCGAGCTCGGGACTGCTATCAAATGGTTCTGAATGAACAACCCACCGATAAGATGGCCGAGCTTTACCTCGGCGACGCCGAGGCCTCTATGAACATGAGCTTCCGCGAGGAACGGATGAAAGAACGGGTGGAGGTGGGACAGTTCCTCAACAAATCCGTGGAGGAGTTCGATTTCCCTCAACGGATCCTGGACGCCTTTGAACAGCTAAACCTGGAAACGGTGGGAGATCTGATTCAGTGTACGGAAGAGCAACTTCTCGCCTGTGAAAATTTTGGACAGTATTCACTGGATCGTGTAAAAAAATTCCTGAACGAACACAATCTGTCACTGGCAAAAGGAAATCGAAACAAAGTTACGCTCAAACCCGGTCCACCGCCCGAGGACGTTGATGATATCCTCCGTAAGAAGATAGAAAACTTCGATTGGTCAGCAAGAAGTAAACGGGCGATGAAACGGCTGTCTATCTACACGCTGAAAGACCTTGTCGAACATACGGAGGAGGAGTTGCTGGATTGCCAGAACTTTGGCGAAACATCACTTGAAGAGGTAAAAGAAACACTAAATGAACTGGGCCTGAGCCTGGCTGACGAATAGTGTTTCGATAAATGATCGAAACAAGAAGTCTCCTGTCCAACATGACAACGCGAGAAATACGCAACCTCAGCAGCTTTATTCCGGCGAAGGTCACGGGATTTTGAGGAAGCAATACCCAGAATCGGGGTCTTCGTAAACGGGCCGTTTGTGCCGTCACGATCTCGTCCGAAACCCGTTCCGCAGGCGTAACGCCGGAGGACGATGAAAGCAGGATGTAACGTCCCGTTGTATCATCGTTCGTCTACGATGTTGCTTCCTCGAAAATTCCTGCCGCCGGACGATCATACTGTGTTGCAGGATATGAATCCCTGAATGCCCTTCAGGCCTTCAACCCACAGAAAGGAGAATGCGGATCTTCCGGGTCTTCTCACACCGGACACGCTGGCTTTGTTAAAGCTCAGACGATATAATACTCCTGTGTGGATTGATTCATGAACAAATTCCCTTCCCGGTGAATTAGATCACGCATCTTCACTGATGTCCGAGTCAACCTCAACGAACAACAAGCTGACCGATCCGGATCAGTCTTCCGCCCCGGAAGCGTCTCCCGGCTCCACCAATGGATCCTCTGATAAAAACGGAAAAGAGATGAATAAACTTTTCCGGGCCATGAAAGAAAACGACGCTTCCGATTTACATCTCAAAGCCGGCCAACCTCCCCTCTTCCGGATTTCCACGGATCTCAAAGAGGTGGGCAGTCAACCTCTTGATCCGGAAGACGTGAAGCGGCTGGCCCGTTCCATTATGACGGATGAACAGGTGGAAAACTTCGAAGAAAAGGGGGATATTGATTTTGCGTATGGACTCCCCGGTGTTGGGCGATTCCGCGTCAATGTCTTTCGTCAGCGTGGAAGTATTTCGGCGGCAATACGGCGAATCAGCTCTGAAATTCCGTCGCTGGAGGAACTTCATCTCCCCTCCGCGATCAAAAAAATTTCAACGATGAACCAGGGGCTCGTGTTATTTGTCGGACAAACCGGCCAGGGAAAGTCCACCAGCATCGCTTCCTTGCTGAACTGCATCAATAAAAACCGCAAGGAACATATTATCACGCTTGAAGATCCAATTGAGTACCTGATACAGGACGAAAAAAGCATTGTCAACCAGCGTGAAATTGGAATTGATGTCGAGAATTTCGAAGTAGCGTTAAAACGGGTGGTTCGTCAGGACCCGGACGTCATCCTGCTTGGTGAACTTCGGGACCGAGAATCGTTTGATGCCGGCCTGATGGCCGCTGAAACCGGACATCTGGTATTTGGAACCCTTCACGCATCAAGTGCTCCGGGAACGATCGGGCGTATCCTGGACCTGTTTCCAAGCGAACGGGAGTCACAGATCCGTCAACTTCTTCGTTTTAACCTGAAAGCTGTTGTCGCCCAGAAACTCCTCCCCTCCTCTCACAAACAGTTTGATCTTGTTCCGGCCGTCGAAATCATGTTTGTTAATTCAATGATTCGCAAACTGATCAAGGAGAGAGACGATAAAGAAATTCATAAGGTCATAAAGGGAGGAGATGATAACGATATGCAGGATTTCAATCAGTCCATCAAGAAACTGCTGGACCAGGGATACATCACCAAAGAAGTTGCGCTGAAGCATTCGCCGAACCCGGAACAGCTTAAGATGAAACTCCGCGGTATCGACCTGGGTCAGGACAAGTCCATTCTCGGAGAATCCTGATGGATCCTATTACCGATTGGTTAATGATGTTTCTTTCATCCAGTTACGGTCCAACGGTCCGATGAGTGATTCCCTGGAAGACGAGCGCCGTGATGCTCGGGTTGTGAACATCGGCGGGGTCAAAATTGGGGGCTCTTACCCCATCGCCGTCCAGTCCATGACCACCACGAAAACAGAAGACGTTGAAGCCACTGTGAACGAAATTCAGAACCTTCAGCAGGCAGGTTGTGAACTGGTACGGGTCGCGGTTCCTCACAACCGTTCCGTGCGAGCTATTCCGGATATCAAAGACCGGATCAACATTCCGCTCATTGCTGATATACACTTCAACCCGCGTATCGCGAAGTAC
>CAZSFH010000022.1:0-3839 GCA_964606115.1 uncultured Planctomycetia bacterium
GCCCCGGGCAATATATTCTTTGAGAATGTCGTTCTGGACCGTTCCTCGAAGGGACGAGGAATCGACGTTCTGCTTCTCGGCGAGAACACAGTACATCGCGACCAGAAGAGGAGCCGTGGCATTGATGGTCATGGACGTGCTGACCTCGGACAGGGAAATCCCGTCAAAAACGGTTTCCATGTCCTGAATCGACGCGATGGAAACCCCGGCACGGCCCACTTCTCCGCTTGCCATCTCATGGTCGGGATCAAATCCCATCTGCGTGGGAAGATCGAACGCCATGCTCAATCCGGTCTGACCGCGCTCGAGAAGATCTTTATATCGCCGGTTTGTTTCCGATGCGGTTCCAAATCCCGAGTACTGGCGCATGGTCCATAGCCGGCCCCGGTACATATTCGGATAGACCCCTCTTTTGAACGGAGGAACCCCGGGGAGTTCGGGTTTTTCGCCTTCGTCTGAATCCACATCCTCCGGCCCGTACAGGTTCTGAATAGAAAGACCGGAGAGGGTCTCATACCGATCTTTTCGCCGTGGGAAGCCTTGATTCCGACGGTCCTTTTTGCCGTTCTGTTCCTGTTCGTCGTCCGAACTCATGACCAGGAGGGAGTTTGTGATAAAACATCCAGTACGGTGACAGTTGCTTGAAACCACGTCTATTATTCTATTCGAAATACGATGTTTCTACAATCAAAGGCCGGTATATCGGGTGTGGATGGCCCTGACCTGTTTTATCAAAGACAGGTTTCACGTAAAATAAACCGTTTGGTGAGAGGGCGCCGAACTGGTAAAAGTCTCCTGGCATGATTGCTCGAAACCCACAACATCATCATTCATTTTTTAGGTTTATAGCCATGCTCATTCGAAAATTTCTTTTTGCACTGCTGGTGGCAGGATGTTTCGGTGCCCTTCATTTTTCCGCTTTCGCCGAGGAAATTACACTAAAAGATGGAAACACGCTTACCGGAACGGTTGAGAAAGTGACCGATGAAAAAGTGGTTCTCTCAACCGATTCGGGACGGGCCAAAACGAGGGTTCGATTCGATGAGATGACGCCAGAAACAGAGTACCGCATCCGGAATCGGTACCGAACCCCGGAGAGTGCGGAGGAGCATCTTGAGCTGGGAATGTTCGCCAGGAAGCATAAGTTTTTTTCCCGGGCCCGGGATCAGATCAAGAAGGCACGGGCGAAAGCTCAGGATACTTCTCTCAAGGACCGGGCTGACAAAATTTTAAATGAGCTTGATCAGGAGGAGGCGGCACATCTATTTCAGAAGGGAAATATGCTCCAGGAGGAGGGGAAGTTTGAAGAAGCGATTCGGACCTATCAGCGACTGCAGACTCAATTTTCGGAGACCAGGTTCGCCGAGCGGGCATCGTCGAGGGTAAGGAAGGTTGCAAAAAAGCTTGTGCAGCAGATTGAGGAGGGGAAAAAGCAGCGTCAGAAACAGCTCCAGGATGCCCGGAAAAATAAGGAGAAGCAGTTGCTGGAACAGATCCGGAAGGAACTAACTTTGGCCGAGAACCAATTAAGCCGGGCTCTGACCCTTGAAGCGGCAGGTCGCGGTGACGACGCTTTCAGCCAGTACGACGCAGTGGACGAACGTCTAGAGGGATTGCGACACCGGATTCAAAATCAACTTTCGACCGAGCCACGTCCGAAACTGAAAGAATCTCTAAATGATCTGAAAGAACGGGTAAAAAATTTACTTGTTCGATCGTATACTCAGCGAGCAAACCTGTTCGGGGTTCGGGGGCAGGTACAACAGGGACTGAAGTGGGTGAATCACGCTCTTTCGATCAATCCGTCTCATCAGCAGGCGAATAAGCTTAAGCATATCTTTACGGAACACCTGTTGAATCGGTCTCTCAATGGATTTCGTCGACACCGCTAATGAAGACTTAACTTCAGAGGACAACGCGAGAAATCCGTATCCCCCCTTTGACCGTTTTCTGAATACCACCTCTCCGTGAGAAGGAAGCAAACACCGATTCGTCAGGACTCGTGAATCTCCTCTACGTTGGCCACGAAAGAACCGTCGTCGAGGCGAGTATGAATACGGTCTCCTTCTGAAAGGGATCTGGTCGAGGTCAGGATATCTCCACTCTTTTGATCGCGGGTAATGCTGTATCCTCGTTTCAAAACATCAAGGGGGTTGAGACTTTCCAGCCGATCGGCGAGCGCCGAAAGTGTTGATGAAGAGGCCTCCAGAATACGGCGTGTTTCACGATGGATGGATTTAATCCGGGTAGCAAGCTGTTCACGTCGCCGTTCCAGTTTTTTTTCCGGGTGAAAACGGGAAAGGTTCGTCCAGGCATTTTCGAGAATTCGCTGATACTCCTTCCATTTTCGCCGGCAAAGTCGGGTGATGCGGTCGTACCGGGTGGCAAGTTTGTCGACCAGATCCCGTCGTTCGGGAACAACTCCCTGTCCGGCGGCTGTGGGGGTGGGCACTGTGTGGTCGGCAACCAGATCACTGATTGTTGTATCCACTTCGTGACCCACGGCGGAGAGGACGGGAATGCGTGACTGAAAGATGGCCCGGGCAACGATTTCTTCGTTGAATGGCCAGAGGTCCTCAAGGCTTCCTCCCCCCCGACCCAGAATCATCACATCGGCCAGAGATCGTTCGTTAATAAGTTTAATCGCCCGGGAAATTTCGTGTTTTGCCTCATCTCCCTGTACTTTGACCGGAACGATTAGAAGACGAACCTGCGGAGACCGTCCGTGAATCGTTCGAATCATATCCCGGACCGCCGCGCCGGTAGCAGAAGTGACGAGGGCGATGGTCTCTGGAAGAAAGGGAAGCGGCTGTTTGTGTTCGGCCTTGAACAATCCTTCTTCTTTCAGGTCAGCCCGAAGCTGTTCGAACGCGAGCTGGAGGGCTCCCTCCCCGAGCGGGCGGACCTCTCGGGCCAGGATCTGATACGAGCCACGCTTCTGATACGCCGATATTTTGCCGTGAACCCGTACCTCAAGGCCGTCCTCAAGATCAAAAGCGACCTGGTGGGCATGTCGCCGAAACAGAGCGACGGGTAGTTTGGCGTCCTCATCCTTGAGATCGAAATACACATGACCGGAGGCCGGGAAACTGACATTGGAAATTTCCCCCTTCACCCACACGGTACCAATACGTTTTTCCAGCAGGGTACGAATCCGGTCGGTCACCGCGGAAACCGTAAGAACCTGTTCCGGGTCCACGTTTGACTCAACGTGGAATGAACGTTGTTCTCCGGACGAGTTTTTCTCATGATTTGACGTCTGGCTCATCTTCTTTTAAATCGGGTCAAGAATGATACTGGTGCAGTTCAGTCCGGTCGGCCCGTGTACCAATCGTCCGGGGGCGGAGGGTTCTATTGTAACTCCTGGTTGGAAAGCATAACACTGACCGGGATCGTTTTCGAGAACGCGTTACACTTCTGATTTGACATCGATCCATGCTTCTTGTACAGTTGTACAATCATTGAATGATCACGTGCCGGATGCTTCACACAACCCACGTGCCACTCAATCATTTTTCAGCTTTTCGAGCAGGTCTATGATGTCAGAGAACAATTCTAATTTTTACGAGGGGATGTTCGTCACACGCGGTGGCGGGGGGGAAGATGCCTGGGAGCAGTCCCGTACAGCGGTGACGGATATTCTTGAAGAGTACGACGCGACGATCGATTTTATTGAGAATTGGGCGGACCAGGAATTTGAGAAAGAAATTGAAAATGAGCGTCGGGGCAAGTATGTTTTGGTCTATTTTCAGGTTCAGCCGTCCTCGATTGAAAAAATCGAGCAGGACGTCGACCTGGAGGATCGCATCCTTCGCGAGCTGATTCTGAATCGTGAGAAG
>CAZSFH010000022.1:3849-16166 GCA_964606115.1 uncultured Planctomycetia bacterium
AGAGGCGTATAGAGAACTGATCCAGAAGCGGATTGAAGCACAGAAGGAAGAAGAGGAAGAAGAAGAGGAAGAAGAAGGGGAAGAGGAAGAGGAAGAGGAAGAGGAAGAAAAAGAGGAAGAAGCAGCCGTCGAGACTGATTCGGCTGAAGAAGACGAAATCGACGACGAGGGAGAACCGCAAGACGATGAGGGGCTTCCGGACGATACCACCCCTGAGATCGAGGACGAGGAGGAGTCGTTGTCTCAGGAGGACGAAAGTCAAATGGAGGAAGAACCGGAAGAGTCGGACATCTCGACATCCGAGGATACCAGGAATGAATCGGACGAAGAGGAAGATGATGAGAGCATCGGTGAACCGGTGGATTCTCAGGTCTCCTCGGCCGAACAGGAAAAAACCGGAGCAGTTGACGACGCTTGATTTTCTAGGATACGACCATGGCACAGAAACGTTACACAAAATTTCAGCGCCGAACCCGCTGTCGCTGGTGCAGGGACGGTGTTGATCATATCGACTACAAGAACGTGGGTGAACTGCGCAAAATGATTGACATGCAGGGAAAAATCCTTCCCAAACGGCGGTCCGGCAACTGCACAAAACATCAGCGAAGCGTGAAGTCGGCCGTTAAACACGCGCGCTACCTAGGTTTGCTTCCAAACGGATAAACATCACGAGGAAAGTACGATGGAAATTTTGCTGTGGAGAACGATCGACAAGCTCGGTGAACGTGGCGACATTGTGGACGTGGCTCCCGGGTATGCCCGGAATTACCTTTTTCGAAAAGGATGGGCGACTCCGTGTACGCCGGAGAACCGTCAAAAACTGGAGCAGGAAGAGGAACGCCTGCGTCGGGAGGAGCGGCAACGCATTCAGGAAAATCGTGAGCTGCTGGAACAGCTTGAGAACATATACCTTGTCCTGCGTGTCGAAAGCAACGAGGACGGCCAGCTTTACGGTTCCGTTACCGCCAAGGTAATTGCCGATCAAGTTCAGGAGGAGCACGGGATTGAGCTTGACGCCCGCCAGGTCGAGTTGAAACAGCCGATCAAGCAGCTGGGTGTGTACACCATACCGCTACGGCTCCACCCGGAAGTGCAGGGAGAGATGAATGCATGGATCGTTCAACGAGTGGAGGATGAGTAGGGATAGGGATTATCCCGTTTCACCTGCCGATTGTCGGATTGTTTGATGAGATGTTCCGTATTCACTTCCAGCTGAGCCTCTCGCTCAGGACTTTTCGATTTCTTCCTTCCCGTTCCTTTTTGGTTGAACCCAGTCTATTCCTCCGAGGCTGCATCCAAGGTCCATCCGGTGTAAAAGACGGCGACGGCTGCGGCAAGAATTAGAATTTCGGAGGACATGGACTGTTCGAGTAGGCCTGTCATTAGAGCGAGTCCGGTGAGAAGAATACCACCGATTTGCAGGCTTTTCGCCGTCATCTGTCGAAGCATCTCGATGTGGGATCAGGCACTGACCCGTCAAGATTTGGTGATCATGAGAGGGTGAGGGGTTGGTCGTGCAGAGAGTTCGCCGAACGGCCTGCAACTTTCCCGTTTGTGGATCGGAAGGGTTGATACATCAGGAGGGATCGGTATTTTCGTCCCCTTCGGATTGTTCTTTTTCCTTTTGTATTGACGTATCAAACTCATCCTCAAACGTTCGGTAGGTAACGCGGTCAACCCATTCCCAGGATTCTTCGAGGTGATCAAGAATGTCGTCGCGATCCCATTCGGGGTGATTCTGAATGTCATCCATCAAGTCTTCAATGACGTTTTTTCGATACCGCATTCGCTTTCCGATCTTGAGTTTGCTGAAATCGTATCCCAGAGAGCGCGCGGTCTGGAAGACCGTATCCTTCTCCGATTCGGACGCGACGATGTCCGGGTCTTCAGTCAGGATCCCCCGGACTCGTTCAAAGTCCATATCCAGTTCCTCTGCAATATCATGAAATGTAACCATAAGTCAGGATGACAGACCAAAAAAGTTCATCTTGTTTCGTCAAAAACGAAGACTATACGGAGGATCCGGGGCAAGGTTAAACCCCTGATACCTGGGCAAGCACTTCCCGTTCCCGGGGGCCATCCAGTTCGAGAAGAAAAATTTCCTGCCATTCACCCGTGACCAATTCACCATCAACCACCGGAAGCGTTTCCGATGGTCCAACCGTCAGGTGCCGGCAGTGCGAGTGGCCGTTTTTGCATTCATCCTCCTGAAGGTTCACGGTTCGAAGATCAAAATTATTATGCTTGTACTCGTCGTTTTCTCCCGCGAGTTCTTCAAGAAATGATTCGAAGTCCTCGAGAAGGAGGGGTTCATTTTCCTGAATGACGATGCCGGCGGTGGTATGTTTGGAAAACACGAATACCTGACCCTCCCGAATTCCACTCCGCTCAACGATCTGTTTGATTTCCGGGGAAATCTTGATGAAAGCGGGGCTTTCTTCCGTTTCAAACTCCAGGAGCTCTGAGTGATACTGTATGTCACCCTTGCCGGTCGTCGGTTGCGCTTGGCTCCGTAAACTCATATTTTTTATCGTCGATCCTTAAAAAAAGAATTGAAAGACGGAAGCGTGATGTGGGTTGTGGATTCTTCATCCGGAGATTCATTCGACTCCGACCGTCGGCTATCAGAGGCAAATCAGGCAAAAATAGTTTACCAGAAGGGGGAGCGTGTTACAAGTGTTTCTCCGTTTGACTTCTAAATCTAATTCGTTATAATAGTGGTCGTCTAATGCGGACATTCAGTTTGACGGCCTGAGTTTGCTCGATACGGGTTGTACGAGCGAAGGGAATTTGGTTTTCTGAGCTCAGGCTCGTTACATCCCGCTGAATTTTTCTCCGGTGAAATTACGTTTTTTCTACGGTTACTTTTTTTATGGATCAGGATCGCATAAGAATTCGGATTGAGGCGTACGATCACGAGATTATTGATCAGTCCGCCGAGGAGATCGTGGATCGGGCGAAGAAAAGTGGTGCCCGGGTGCACGGACCGGTACCACTGCCGACGGACATTGAGCGATATACCGTTCTCCGTTCGCCCCATATTAACAAAAAATCACGTGAACAGTTTGAGATCCGCACTCACAAACGGCTGATTGATATCACGGAACCAACGGTGAAGACCATTGATGAGTTGAAGAATTTAAATGTGCCCGCGGGTGTCGAGATTCGAATCAAAGCGTAAAGGAAGTGTTATGAGTGTAATTGGATTGTTGGGAAAAAAAGCGGGAATGACTCAGGTGTTTAAGGATGATGGCACAGCCATTCCCGTGACGGTTCTCGAGGCCGGACCCTGTACGGTGGTTCAACTGAAAACCGAGGAGACGGACGGATATACCGCCGTTCAGCTTGGTTTCGGTCAGGCAAGCCGTCAGGAGCGTGAAAACCAGGCGTTTTCGGGGCATTTTGAGGAAGCAGGGGTGGAACCGAAAAAACATCTTCGAGAGTTTCCCGTCCTTGACGTGGAGGCGTATGAGCCCGGAGACGAAGTGACCGTCGAAATTTTTGAGGACGTGGAAAAAGTGAATGTGCGAGGGACCACGAAGGGCCGAGGGTTTTCCGGAATGGTTCGTCGACACGGTGCGTCGACGGGCCCGAAGAGTCACGGTTCACGGAATGTACGAGAACCGGGGGCAACGGGTCAGGCGGCGGATCCGTCGCGCGTATTTAAAGGTAAAAAGATGCCCGGTCAGTACGGAGCGAACACCGATATGCAGGAGAACCTTGAGGTGGTTCGCGTTGACTCCGATCGGAATGCACTGCTGGTGAAAGGATCGGTGCCGGGTCACGAAGAAGGAGTTGTTGAGATATTGTTCAGCAAACAGGATCGCCAGGACGATGGTTAACGTCACAGTTTACAACACGTCGGGGGAAGAGTCGGATCAGATTGAGATTGATCCGGAGCTGCTTGGGGAAGAGTTGAACATTTCTCTTCTTCATCAGGCGGTGACCGCTTATGAGGCCAATCAGCGTCAGGGGTCCGCGAACACGAAAACCAGGGCCGAAACGGCGTATAGCAATGCGAAGCCCTGGCCTCAGAAAAACACCGGACGTGCTCGCCATGGAGAGCGAGGTTCGCCAATCTGGGTTGGCGGAGGCATCACCTATGGGCCCCGTCCCCGTGATTATTCCAAGCAGCTGCCCAAAAAAATGAAGCGTCGAGCACTGGATCATGCGTTTCTATCCAAGCTTCTGGATGATGAGTTGCTTGTTGTGGAGGGATTTGAATTGCCCCAGCCCAAGACCCGACTTGCAAAGGAAATGTTGGATGCGCTTGAGGTTGACGATTCCCGGCTGATCCTGACGGAGGAGCACGATGAGCGAAAATTTCTCGCGACTCGGAATCTCCCGGATACGCTTTTGAAACCGATCTCCGACACGAACGCTTATGAGGTGCTCAAGTACCGATATGCCATCGTCGAGCGTCCGGCGCTGAAATCGTATTTCGAGAGTCGAGCAAAAACGCTCGAGGGGGTTTCAGTGGATGAGGAAGATGAGGGGGGTGAGTGATGGACGCTGAACAGGTGATCATTCGACCGGTATTGACCGAAAAGAGTTATCGGCTTCAGAACGAGGATAACACGTATACCTTTGAGGTGCGTAAGGACTCTAATAAGATACAGATTCGTGAGGCGGTGGAGGAAATGTTCGACGTCGAAGTCGATGATGTCCGAACGATGAACCAGCGGGGGAAAAAGCGTAGCTTTCGTTTTCAGGAAGGACAAACCCCGTCGGTGAAGAAAGCGCTTGTCAAGTTGAAGCAGCCGCATCGTATTGATCTTGTATAGTTTCATTGACGGTTATTTTCATGGCTGAGAAAAAATACAAACCGACCACACCGGGACGGCGTCACGGTTCGGCGAGGGATACCTCCCGGATCACGAAGGTGGAGCCCGAGAAGCGCCTGACCGCTCCCCTGAAAAAAAGCGGGGGACGAAACAACTTCGGTCACACGACGATCAAGAAGCGTGGTGGAGGCCACAAACGTCGGTACCGGATTATCGATTTTAAACGCAGGAAAGATGAGGTCGACGCGGAGGTGATTGCGATCGAGTACGATCCGAATCGAAACGTCGACATTGCTCTTCTGGAGTATGAGGACGAAGAGCGTCGTTATATCCTGTGCCCGAAAGATCTCGAGGTGGGCGATCGGGTCACATCCGGTGAAGACGTGGAGCCGGATGTTGGCAACAGTATGCCCCTTCGACACATTCCTCCCGGATTACCCGTCCACAATATCGAACTGAAACCGGGGGGGGGGGGGCGAGCTTCTTCGGGGCGCAGGAGGAATGGCTACGCTTCGTGGTTTTGAAGGACGCCACGCGATTATTCTTCTTCCGAGCAAAGAACTTCGAAAGGTCCACAAGAATTGTCGTGCGACGATCGGACAACTCGGGAATGTGAACGCCAATGAAATTGAACAGGGGAAAGCTGGACGAAATCGACATCGTGGAAAAAAACCG
Organism: uncultured Planctomycetia bacterium; assembly: GCA_964606115.1. Taxonomy (GTDB): domain Bacteria; phylum Planctomycetota; class MHYJ01; order CAYXQY01; family CAYXQY01; genus CAYXQY01. The sequence continues at coordinate 9,309 of CAZSFH010000022.1, forward strand.
AACGTGTGCGGGAACGCCATGAACCCCGTCTCTCATCCGATGGGGGGTGGGGAAGGACACCGGTCCGGAGGTCGGCATCCCTGTTCGGAAACCGGTCGAAAAGCAAAAGGGGGAAAGACAAGAAAGGAAAAGAAAAGCAGTTCGAATCTGATTATCCGTGGACGTGAACGGGGTCGCTTCCAGCGGTAATTTTTGAATCTTCAGTTAAAAGGTCAGACGTATGGGACGATCTGTTAAAAAAGGACCTTACGTTGATCGGAATTTGCTGCGAAAAGTGCTCGATCAAAAGGATTCGGGGGACGATGAGCCGATCAAAACCTGGTCACGCGCGTGCACGATTGTGCCGGAGTTTATCGGGCACACGTTTCTCGTGTACAACGGTAAGAAGTTTGTGCCGGTGCGGGCGACGGAAGAAATGATCGGTCACAAGCTCGGGGAATTCTCCAAGACACGCACGTTTCACGGGCATCCCGGCATTACGGCGGGAGCCGCCCAGGCGAAAAAGCGAAAACCATAATTGATCGGATACGCCATGCCGGAACAGGATACGAAAACATTTCGAGCAAAATTGAGTTTTGCCCGTATAACGCCACGCAAAATGCGCTATGTCGGGGACATGATTCGGGACAAGAATGTCATGGATGCGCAGAACATACTGGCGTCCTCCGAAAAACGTGGGGCACACTTTCTGGACAAGCTCCTCCGTTCGGCCGTTTCGAATGCGGAGTATGAAATCACGGAGAAAGGACTCGACATTGATCCGGAGCGGCTGGTGATTGGAACCCTGAACATCGACAAGGGAACCACATATAAGCGGTGGATGCCGCGGGCCCGGGGTCGGGCGACGCCGAAGAATAAGAAAACGACCCACGTGGAGATCATTCTCGAACAGGACGAACGTGACGAATAAGATATAGATTTCAGTTATTCTGGTGCGTTGATCTTATGGGACAGAAGGTAAATCCGACCGGTCTTCGGATCGGTATTGTCGAAAACTGGAAAAGCAAGTGGTACGCCAAGAAGAATGATTTTGGCGACTACCTTGTTCAGGATCAGAAGATTCGTAAATACATCCGCGACAACTACGACTATGCGGGTATTTCGAAGATTGTGATCGAACGAAAGAAGGACCTCAGCAAGGGGGAGTTAATCCGGGTCTACGTTTATACGGCGAGTGCGGGGCTCTTGATTGGTCGACGGGGAAATCGGGTGGACAAAATGACGCAGGAGGTGTCCAACCTGATCGATCAACAGGTGGAACTAAAAATTGAGGAGGTCGAAAAGCCACAGCTTGACGCCCAGCTTGTTTCAGAGTCCATTGCGGATTCGCTCCGTCAGCGGAGCGGGCATCGCCGCCAGATGCGACGGGCGATTGATGCAGCGATGGATCACGGTGCGGACGGGGCCAAGATCAAAGTATCCGGTCGAATCGGCGGTTCCGAAATTGCTCGCGTGGAGGAGATGTCCGAGGGAAGTATTCCCCTTCACACGCTCCGGGCCCGGATCGATTATGGGTTTACCCTTGCCGTCATCGCGAAAGGATCGATTGGTGTGAAAGTCTGGATAAACAAAGGAGAAATATTATCAGAGGAGGAGAAGAAAGATGCGCTTTATGCCGAAACGGATTAAGCACCGGAAACACCAGCGTGGTAAAACCCGCGGAAAAGCGAACCGGGGAAACCGGGTCGCGTTTGGGGAGTACGGTCTTCAGTCGCTCGAGAGCGGTCGCGTGAAAGCCGATGAGCTTGAGGCCTGCCGGATTGCCATTAACAAAGTGATCGGACAGGCCGGGAATCTCTGGATTCGTATCTTCCCCGATAAACCTTATACCTCAACTCCCGCTGAAACAAGAATGGGAAAAGGGAAAGGCGAACCGGAATATTACGCCGCGGACGTGAAGGAAGGGACGATTTTATTTGAAATTGCCGGTGTGGATCTCGAGGTAGCAAGGGAAGCCTTCAACCGGGCCGCTCATAAGATGCCCGTTCGATGTAAGCTGGCCGAACGAACGGAGCTATAGGATATCCGCCATGCGAGCTGAAGAACTGCGTGAAAAGTCTGAGCGCGAGTTGCACGAACTGCTGCGGGAGAAGCGTGAAGCACTTTCGAACCTCCGTTTTAAGCGCGTGACGGATGTGATCGAAGATTCGTCCCAGTTTGATAAAACCAAGCGGGACATTGCTCGCATTCTGACGGTGCTTAACGAGCGAGAAGGAGAGGAAGAGCAGGAGTCGGAAGCTGAGGAGCCGATCGAGGCGTGATCGGATCTTTCCGTTTTCTGTGCGCTACGTTTTGGACCGTTTTTCATTCTTCTTGTAATGTCAAATAAGTCACTCCCATCCTCCTTTGTTAAGGAAATGAAGGAAAAGCTCAAAGAGCGTCTTCACTCCCTGCGCCAGGATCTTTCACAGCTCGAAGAAGATACCCTTGAAAGTAACAAGGAAGCCTCCGGTGATTTGTCCAGCATGCCGATTCACAGTGCGGACGTGGGAACGGATACCTACGAACGCAATCGAAATATCGGAGAGCTTAAGCGAGAACAGAAAGAACTCGACCAGATCAAGCTTGCCCTCGATAAGATTACCGGCGAGGAGGAGGCGGAATACGGGATCTGCGAAGACTGTGAAGAACTTATCGGTAAGGATCGGCTCCGGGCCATTCCCTACACTCCGCACTGTATCGATTGTGCCACAAAGGCGGAAGAAAACCGGTCCTCGTCGTAAGCTCCTCCAGCAGTTTTCCGGACGGCTCTCAAGCTTTAATATTCAAGAAATACGATGAATCGGTCCCCCAGGCAGCGGTTGATCTGGTTTTTCGTCGTTCTGTTGATCTGGCTGGGACTGGATCTTCTCACGAAGTATTATATTTTTCATTCCGTCGTCCCCGAGGTCAGTCAAAGCGAAACCCTGATTGAAGGATACCTTCGTATTACACACGTAAAGAACACCGGAGCTGTGTGGGGGTTGTTCCAGGGACTGGATACCATCCTGTTCTATTTCAATCTGATCATCACCCCTCTCCTGCTCACGTTTTTTCTGTATTCCATCGTCTATCCCAGTTTCCTCGTCTCCCGATGCAACGTGTATTACGTGACGTCCATTGCGCTGATCATGGCTGGGGCGTTCGGTAACCTGGTCGATCGGATTTCTCTCCGATACGTTCGAGATTTTCTTGATGTCACGATTCCGATTGTGCAATATCGCTGGCCGGTATTTAATTTAGCGGATGCCGGTATTACCGTCGGAGCCGCGGTTCTTGCGTACTTTATGTTCGTTTATCCTCCGCAAACAGAAGAGATGGAAGAGCGTGAACCGGTTGAAGCGGACGAATAACTGATCCGGAGCAAATGAATTTCCTCTTCGCACTCCCTGTTCATCAACAGAAAAGGGGATGAGGGATGTTGATTTGAGTATGCTCAGATGGAGTGGAACGTCGAACGGAGAGAAGAACTGAGGATCGGAAGGTACAATTCTTTCCCGGTGTTTTTTGGTTTTTCGTTAAATTTCCCGACCGGAAGCGTTCAAACGAGGGTTAAAACGTTTCAAGCCGAGAGTGATTTGGGTCGCCGATAAAAAACACGCAGTCCTCGGGTTGAAACCAGTCCCCGAGCACCCATAGATGATGATGCGTCCCGTTGATCTGAAGTGTCTGATGACCGGGGGTATGAAGATGTCCACAGATCAGGTGGTCGACTCCCCGGCGGAACCAGGATCGGACCCGTCCGGGGGAGATTTGATGATCATTTCCTTTCATCGAGTCAACTTTCTTCTGTGAGGTCTCACGGAGTCGCCGGATCAGTGACGTTTTCAGCGTTCCGGGAAGACCTCGTATGAATTCCCCTGTGTGCCTGTTCTGAATCAACCGCCGATAGCATTGGTAGGAGGTATCCCGGTGACATAATGTGTCACCGTGAAGACCGAGCCAATATACTCCTTTGCGTTGGTGACTCCAGCGAGTTCTGTGGATGGGAATATCAAGGTTCCTGCAAAGATCCTGGCCGGCCAGGAAATCTCGGTTTCCCCCGACAAATGAAATGGACAGACCTCTGCTGAGGGCCCGCGAAAGAGCTTCAAAAACCCTTCCGAATTCGTTCTTGTGAAACGAGTACGGACCAATCCAGTAGTCAAACAAGTCCCCGAGAATGACAAGGGTGGACGTGTGACGGGAGGCCAGCTCAAGAAATTGACGAAAGTGATCCATCACGTCCGGCCGAGACGGATGAAGATGAAGGTCACTGACCGCCCAGAATGAAGCCTGGTCAGGAGAATCATAAGTTCCGTCGCCGGTTCGCGAGATCGCCATGTTGACTGCCCGCTTCCTTTTTGAAGGATCCGGAGGCGAAGGTCGAACTACTTGCCGGTTACCGAACGCCAGAGCCAGCGAAGTGGATCATAATGACGGTCGACCACGTATTCTTTGAGGGGGATGATAGCGTTGTCGGTGATCACAATGTTTTCCGGGCAGACTTCCGTGCAGCACCTTGTTATATTACAGAGTTCCACGCCCCCCTGACCCTCCTTCAGCCACTCCGTTCGATCCGCTTCGTCCTTTGGATGATAATGCAGGCCGGCCGTTCGAACAAAATATCGTGGCCCTCCGAAGGTGTCTTTTTGATCGTGTTCCCGGATCACGTGGCAAACGTCCTGGCAAAGAAAGCATTCAATGCATTTTCGGAATTCACGGGATCGTTCGACGTCTTCCTGATAAAACGTAAATTCATCTTTTTCATCGTCTTCCGGCTGGAAGGGCTCGATACTTTCATTCACCTCGTAGTTCCAGGAGACATCCGCTACCAGGTCCTTTATAACCGGGAATGATTTCAACGGTGTGACCTTGATCGTGTCATCCGGATCGTATTCATCGATTCGTGTCATACAGGCGAGCTTGGGTTGTCCGTCGATTTCCATGCCGCAGGACCCACATCGTCCCGCTTTACAATTCCAGCGGACGGCCAGTTCATTCGCTTTATTCGCCTGAATCCAGTGGAGTGCGTCAAGCACCACCATTCCTTCCTGCACGGGTACTTCGTAATCGACGAACTCACCTGTTTCATCGTCTCCCCGAAACACCCGGAGCGTATAATTCTGTTCTTCAGGCATAATTGGCCCTGTTGCTATGAATATGAGATCTGGAGCGAAAGCAGGAAATGAAACGGACGAGAACCATTATCTCCATGTTATTTTGATTTTTCATCCTCTTCCAGTAACGCCTGGAGTTTCTCGTCCATTTCCTCGAGTTTTCGAAGTTCTGTTTGAAGGGTGCCATCTTGCTGCTGGAGGATAATTTTCGAGTGTTTATAGGTTTCCGGATCCGGATCGGTGTAATCGACACGACTATGAGCCCCGCGGCTTTCCTTTCGTTCGCGTGCCGCGTGGGCGATGGCGAGGCCGACGTCGATCAGGTTCCGAACGTCAAAACATTCCCTCCAACCGGCGTTGTACGTTCGGGAACCCGTGGCGTACATTTGATCGGCTTTATCCTTCAGGTCCTTCAATTTTTCGATGCCGTTTTCAAGCCGTTCTTCGTCGCGGATAATGCCGACGTGTTCCTCCATTACCGACTGGAGTTCTTCATGCAGTTTGAATGGGTTGACTCCGTCCTTTTCATCGTTTTCGAACGGAAAGTTCTGATCTTCCTTTGCCGCTTCGATCAGTTCCGGGTCGGGTTCCGGACGTTCGTTGGTTTCGGCTGCCTCTTTTCCGGCCGCGATACCGGCCCTGTTTCCAAAGACGAGCAGATCACTCAGCGAATTTCCACCGAGGCGGTTGGCACCGTGCAGACCACCAGCAGCTTCACCGGCCGCAAAAAGACCGGGAATCGTGGACTCCTGTCGTTCCGGATCAACCCGAACGCCGCCCATCATATAGTGGCAGGTCGGAGCGACTTCCATTGGTTCTTCCGTGATGTCCACGTCGGCGAGTTCTTTAAATTGATGGTGCATGGCCGGCAGTTTTTGCAGGATAAACTCGTCCGACCGACGTGAAGCGATGTCAAGATACGCTCCACCGTGTTCGCTGCCTCGACCTTCCTTTACTTCGTTCAGAATTGCCCGGGCGACGACGTCCCGGGTAAGCAGTTCGGGGGGGGGACGGTGGGTGTCGTCGTCTTCGTCCGCTTCCACCCATGCGTTTGCTTCCTCGATCGTATCGGCGTAACGACCTTCGTAGGCTTCCGGTATATAATTGAACATAAACCGTTCCCCCTCTGAATTCTTCAGAATACCTCCTTCCCCGCGGACCCCTTCCGTGACAAGGACTCCTTTGACACTTTCCGGCCAGACCATGCCGGTTGGGTGGAACTGTACAAATTCCATGTCACAGAGTTCAGCTCCGTTCCGCAGCGCCATCGCATGGCCGTCTCCGGTGTATTCCCAGGAGTTGGATGTAATCCGGTAGGCTTTGCCGATTCCTCCGGTAGCAAGCACTACGGCGTTGGCTCGGAACTGTACCGTTTCACCGGATTTGCTCCAGAAACCAATCGCACCGGCGGCGCGTTCTCCGTCTTTCAGGAGGTGAGTTATTGTACATTCCATGTACGTATCCACCCCTTCCTCAACACACTTGTCCTGCAGGGTACGGATCATTTCCAGACCGGTGCGATCCCCGACGTGGGCCAGGCGCGGATGACGGTGACCACCGAACGGACGCTGTGAAATTTTTCCATCATCCGTCCGATCGAACAGCGCGCCCCAGCGTTCAAGCTGACGAACGGCGTCCGGTGCTTCCTTCGCGTGAATTTCGGCCATCCTCCAATCACTGACTCCCCATCCACCGGCGATTGTGTCCCGGAAGTGATCCTTCCAGTTGTCGTCCTCGTCCACGTTCGCCAGGGCGGCTGCAATACCACCTTCGGCCATCA
>CAZSFH010000022.1:16176-20163 GCA_964606115.1 uncultured Planctomycetia bacterium
AGCTTTTCCAAGCAGAGTTTTCGTGACCACGCCGACATCCGCTCCCTGTTCCGTTGCGGAAATTGCAGCGGACAAACCGGCTCCACCGGCTCCTATGACGAGTACATCATGTTCGTGTGTTTCCACGATGTCTTTTCTATCAAATAATTATAGGATCGGTCCAGGTTCCAGATGCGACCATCCAGACGTACAGGTCCGTAAACGCAACCATAAAGAGACTGGACCAGAAAAAGAAACGGTGATTCTCGTTCAGTTTGGTCACCCCTTTCCAAAGCGTATACCTTCCGGAGACCGAGCCACCGGAACCCGGACAGGAGAAGCAACGTTTCTGTCCCCCGACAAGGTACCGGAAGCTGTGGCAGCCCAGCGTGTACCCGGTAATCAGAATGGCATCCAGGGTCAGGACAATCGTCCCGCCGGTAATTTGAAACTTCGTCCAGTGTTCCCAGCCGAATGCGGACTGGATGGCATCATACCAGAGTATGAACATCAGAATGAGGGCGAGGTACAGGAAATAACGGTGAAGATTCTGGAAGATCCAGGCACCGGTTTCCCCCTTGTATTCATGCCGACCCTCCGAAACCGCGCAGGCTGCGGGGTCCTGAAAAAAGCCCCGGTAGTATGCCTTGCGAGCGTAATAGCAGGTCAGTCGAAATCCAAGCGGGGCCGGCAAAATTAGCAAGGCCGGGGATCGAAGCCATTCTGGCCAGCCTTCCGGAAATGCACCGAACCACGCGTGGGACCCTTCCCCGAACAGGAGTGGCGCAAAAAACGGGGAGAGCATCGGCCCCGCTGTGATCCCGGGGGTCGCGCCGGGAAAAAGGATCGGATAAAACGTGCGAAAGGTGGCGTAAGCGATGAAAAGAAAAAGCCCAATAAAGATCAGAAGAGGTTGAATCCACCAATCATCAGTGCGTTCCGTTTCCCCGAAGTCTTCCTGATGCAGAAGCTGTTTGGTCGGTGCTCCTTCCATTCCGCCTTAAGGTCAAAATCGTGTTCCGTTGAAATGTGATTCATGTTTTACAGGGGACAAATAGTAACATCGCACGATTGTGATTTCAACAGATTTTTCTGAATACAGGACACCGGTTCGAAACCGTTCAGATCCGATCTATCCAGGAGGTTTTTGAAGGATGATCTTTTTTAGAGCGCTGAAGACGCACGGGTCGGTGCCGAAATTATAGCTGCACGTTTACCCGGTCCCCGGCCTCCAGGTCAAGTACCTCCCGCGCGGAGTCCTGGTTGATGGATATTTCAAGCTGGTTTGCGCTGCCGATAAGAGCGATCGGGGTGCCCTTGTTAACTTCGTCGTACGAATCGGACAGGCCCTGAATCTCGAGCCGCTGGGTGCGAATTTGAAGCTCCTTCAGGGCCTCGTTATCAAAGGCCTGTTCCAGATCGGACATGGAGATGTTGGAAATGAGATTTCCGAACGAGTCCGCGAAAAGGATCTGACCTCGGATAAGTTCCGGGTGAACATCCGGCTCGAATATATCCGGGGGGTCGAGCGGACGTAGTTGTGTCTGTTCAGGTCCCACTTCTTCGAGAGAGGTATCCGTGAAAAGGTGGGCAAGGGTGGGGGCCATCACGTCCCGTCCGTGGAACGTGTTTGAGACTTGATCCAGCCAGAGTTCCTCGTTCGTCACGCGATGGCATGCTTCCAGCCTGGATTCGAGCACGGAGAACGTCCCGTTGTCAGGACCGACCAACGTCATTTCCGGACGCCGGGTTCGGACGGCGACAATCGGACGGTCGGTTCCCACACCCGGATCGACGACGGAAAGAATTCCGGCTTTGTTCGGAAGATGCGGGAAGCTGGATCGCAGGTAGAAGGCAGCGGCGATGGGATCCTGGCGAGGAACGGTATTGGAAAGCGTGTGGATATCACTCGCCGGACAGATTCGTTTCAGAATGCCACGGAGCTGACCGGTATAAATCGATTCCGGGCCAAAATCCGTCAGGAGAAAAAAGACAGCTGAGTTGGCGGTGGACATCGTCGATCGAAGGATAGCTTGGGTTCAAAAAAGCAGCTTTCAGGAACCGGTCATTCGGCCTGTTCCAACCGAATCGAGTCCCCCTCGGAAATGTGATCCAGTTTGTCCGGATCGTCTTCCAGCGATCCCACGGGATTAACGTCCGTGACGAGACGGCATTCGTCATCATGGGAGGCGGGGGTGGGACCATAGGGAATTGCCATGGCATTTCCCTCCACCCAGAATGTCACCGTCCCGGCTTCAACCACGTCCGTCGCGTCCGGCTGACGTTCATCGTCCACGGGAAGGTTGAAATACACTTCGTCACCGTATGTGCTGGCGCTTGATTCGACGGGAAGAACCTCCCGCAGTTTTTCGGCGAAGGAATCTCGGTCAATCCGAGCCGTAAGTTCCGTATCACCGCTGCTGATTGTAATTTTCATGGTTTTCGTTTGAATTCAAGAAATCAACTTCGATTACACGTTGCCCTGCGAAATACGGATCCACCTGCTGGTTTGGATGACGCGTTACGCCATGGGAGCCGGTTCCTGATGGAGATCCTGAAATTCCATGAGCTCGTCGTTAAAGAAGATTTCGACAAGTCCCGTGGGACCGTTTCGATGCTTGGCGACGATAATTTCCGTAATTCCCTTCTTGTCCTCATCACCGGAGTAATAAAAGTCCCGGTATAATAACAATACGACGTCAGCGTCCTGTTCGATCGCTCCTGATTCGCGGAGGTCGGCGAGTTTTGGTCGCGGTGGTGTTCGTTGTTCGACGTTCCGGTTTAACTGTGAGAGAGCCACGACGGAGATGTTCAGTTCCCGGGCGATGCCTTTCATGGATCGGGAGATCATAGCGATTTCTTCCTGCCGGCTGTTTGTGTCCGGTCCCTGCATCAGCTGGAGGTAATCGATCAAAACCAGGTCGATATCGTAATTGGACTTCAGGCGCCGCATCCGGGCACGCAGTTGCTGGCTGGTCACGGCATTTGAATCATCCACGTACAGAGGAGCGTTCTCAAATTTTCCAGCGGCGGACGTAATGTCTTTCATGTCCTGTTCCCCGATCATTCCTTTCTTCACTTTATATGGGGGAACCCCCGCTTCGCCGAGGAGCATGGTCATTGCAATTTGGTCGGCCGTCATTTCGAGGCTGAAAAAGGCCGTCGGAACGTTTTCTTTGATCGCTGCATGAGCGGTGATGCTCCGGGCGAGACTGGTTTTCCCCATGCTCGGCCGTCCGGCGATGACAATAAACGCTCCTTTCCGGAAGCCTCCAACCTGCTCGTCGAGGTCCCGAAGACCGGTGGAAATACCGGTGACCATTCCGTCGTTTTCACGGCTTTCTTCGATCTGCGAGATGGTCTCATCGAGGAGTTCTTCCACCGACACGGATTCTTTCTCCTCACGGGCTCCCGCCACCTGAAATATCTCACGCTCCGCTTCTTCCAGAAGCTTGTCGGGTTCACTGTTTTGCTGTAAGGCTTTGCTGGAAATGGTATTACAGACGTTAATGAGCCGCCGGAGAATGGATTTTCCGCGAATCAACTTCGCGTATTCCATGCAGGCGCTCGTGGAGGGAACCGCCTCGGCAAGCTCAACGATCCGGTCCGGACCCCCGGCATCTTCGAGACGATCTCGCTGCTCGAGTTCATCACACAGCAGGACCTGGTCGACGGACCGATTTTCATCGTACAGCTCAATCATCGTCTCAAAGATGATCTGGTGGCTGTTCCGGTAGAAATCGGAGGGGGATAATATTTCGAGCACTTCCCCGATTAGTTGATTGTCAAGGATCAGGCTGCCGAGAACACAGGTTTCCGCTTCCAGGTTGTGTGGAGGCTGCTGCTGGATCTCGGCGAATGATCCGTCATTTCGATCGTTCATAATAACATTTCTCCGTTCAGGAAGGTGGCTTGTCCGTGAAGAGTCTACTATCGTAATGTAGTGAAAATAGTTAAAGCTTGCAACCCGGTGGAGAAGGGCGTATTGTCCTATTTCATTCGGTTCTG
>CAZSFH010000023.1:0-19956 GCA_964606115.1 uncultured Planctomycetia bacterium
ATTTCGATTTTCCGCCCATCAAAGAGGAGCCCGCGTACGACGCGGTCGAAGCGATGCGGGAGATCAGCGAGCGGACCGGTGCGAGCATCCCGCAGATTGCGCTGAAGTGGCTGACCGGCCGGAAGAGCGTGGATTCGGTGATTATCGGCGCAAAGAACATGGACCAGCTGGAGGATAACCTCGGCACCGCAGGCATCGAACTGTCCGCGGAGGATCGGTCCCGGCTCGACGCGATCACCCAGCCCCCCGCCCTGTATCCGGAGTGGATGTACATGATGCAGGAGAAGCGGGAGCTTCCGGAGAACATCGGGTAGGCGTTCAGGCGTGCAGCACCGGAAAACGATCCTTTATCGTTGCCCGGAATTATGTTCGAGATCAAGATATGACCACGGATTCTTCTCGAATTCCCCTCCAGTTAGACCGGTCCTGACCGATCCTATCCAAATCCATCGGAAGCGGTGGCATCGGACGAACGAACGTCCTCGTAAAGCGCTCGCAGCGGTTCGGCCACGGACCATGCCTGTGCGATACAGCCTTTCGGCTCGTGTGGTGGGGCCCCGTCGAAGATCTCCGAGACCTGGCCGATGCAGGCTTCGGACCGAAGATGTTCTTCCAGTCCGTCCAGGAACGAGAGAGCCTGACTTCGCTGCTCCTCCGTCTTCTCGCGCACCCTCAGCCACGATGAAATGAAGGCGCCCATCAGATAAGGCCACACGGTGCCCTGGTGATAGGCCCGGTCTCGTTCGTATCGGTTGCCGCTGTATTCACCAACGAATTCGTCCTCTTCCGGGGCGAGGGTCCGCAGGCCGACGGGCGTGAGCAGGTCCGACTCCACCCGATCGACCACCGAACGGCGCTGTTCCGCGGTCAGAAGATCGTCAAACAGGGCCGCAAAAATCTGGTTGGGTCGCACCCGGCGGTCGTTGCCGCGATGTCCATCCACCACGTCGTACAGATATCCTCCTTCCTCGTACCAGAAACGGTTCCGGAACGACGCAATGGCGCGTTCTTGAAGTTTCTCGAACTCGCTCACACGGTTGCGGTCCGATCGCAGAGCGGCCAGGGATGAGGCGACGTCCAGGGCGCGAATCCAGAGCGCCTGAATCTCAACCGGCTTGCCGTCCCGAGGGGTAAAGGTTGTTTCCCCGACTTTCGCGTCCATCCAGGTGAGCTGAGTGTTCGGGGAACCACCGCAAATCAGTCCGTCCTCCTCCATTTCGATGCCGTATCTTGTACCGTTCCGATATCCGGACAAAATCTCAAGCAGCGCATGCCATCCTTCATTTTTTGCGAAGGATTCGTCATTCGAATACGAAACGTATTTTCCCATCGCGTGAACGTACCAGAGCGACGCATCCATGGTATTGTACTCCGGTTCTTCTCCGCTCTCCGGAAATCGGTTCGGGACCATGCCGGCGGAAATATAGTTCCCGAACGTCTCCAGAATTTTCCGAGCGGTGTCGTAATTCTCGGTTGACAGCATGTACCCAGGCAGGGAAATGAACGTGTCTCGTCCCCAGTCCGTGAACCAGGGATATCCCGCGAACAGGGTGTCTCCTTCGTTTCGCCGGACTCGAAAATCGAGTACGGATCGTTCAAGATCCTGTCTCAAGCGATCTGGTTCCGAGTCAACGGAGGACTCGGACGAAGCGGAACGGCGTTTTTGCTCCCGGTCCCTCAGGGAACTGAACGAGGGGGAGTCGAGGGTGGGGTCGAGTGAGAACAGCAAATAGGCCGTGTCGCCGGGAGCCAGCCGATAGTGAATTGCTCCCGGAGTCCACCAGTCTTCTTCGACCGTGGCTTCATGATTGTAGGTCTTTCGGTACTGGATGTCATGGTACCAGTCCGGGCCACTTAGAAAGGCGCCGTTGTGGTACGCGTGGACGACCGGAATGTCCTCGTATGGATTCCAGCTCAGATGGTCTTCCGCGACCTGGGTTGTTATACGCGCGTCCGAATTCTGCTGTTGGAGACCCTGGAAGTTTCGACCGCTCATCATCGGTCGTGCGCCGAACTGAACCGGTTCCGGAGCTTCGTCGAGGTGCCAGCCGACCGCGACAAGGGATTGGCCGTGAACCTGAAACAGCTCTTTTCGAATCCGTATCCCCGGGTCCGGGAGATGATAATTCCACTTCGGCCATGGCTCGTGCTGGAACTGATCAATGTATCGGTGGCCTTCCGGGTGTATGGTCCCGGGGTAAACGTTGGCCGAAAGTGCAAATGTACGCTCGCCCAGTGAGACGGTTTCTTCAAGGTTATTGACAAGGATCACCCGACTAACCGGAGGTTGCCTCGGAACCATGAAAATATTGTGGTAGCGTTGAGTGCAGGCACCTGCAACACTTCCGGCCGCAAACGCCCCGGTCCCTCCGGTCTCGAGCCATTCCAGTGCAAGCAACTCGTCTCCGGACATCAGGAATCCTCGTTGGAACGGTGTCGGGCGAGATTTTCGAGACACTGTGCCACGAGCGCCGTCCAGCCGGTCTGGTGGCTGGCCCCGCATCCGCGGCCGGTATCGCCGTGGAAATTCTCGTAAAACAGGATCAGGTCGTTCCAGTGTGGATCGTCTGCGTATCGCTGTTCATCCCCGTGACAGGGTCGCCGGCCGTTCTGGTCCCGGCGAAACAGGTCCACGAGACGGTCGTTTAATTCAAAAGCCACCTCTTTCAGGTTCATTTCATTCCCCGAACCGGTAGGAAACTCGACGGTCAGGGAATCCTGATAGAACCTGTGATATCGATCGAGGGCTTCAATCAGAAGAAAATTGGTAGGAAACCAGACCGGACCGCGCCAGTTGGAGTTGCCCCCGTAGTAGGCGTCCTTTGACTCCCCTGGTTCGTATGAGATCTCGTGAATTTCACCACCAAGCTCAAACCGGTACGGTTTTTCCGCGTGATGCTTTGAGAGAGATCGGATCCCGTGTGGGGAGAGAAACTCCTCCTCGTCCAGCATGTATTCCAGAACGGATTCCAGCCGCTCCCGGGTGGGAAGTGCCAGTAGCTGGTAGTCGGCATTACAGAGTGAGGATCCGTTTTCGACCGTTTCGCAGGTAATCGTTCGAATCACATCCCGCCGCTGATTCTGAAGCCATGTCATATGTTCTTTAAATTCAGGAAGATTTTGAATGGCCTCCTCCTCCAGCGGCCGGACGGCAATCAGCGGCATCAGACCGACGAGGGACCGGACGTTGACCGGAAACAGGTCACCGCTTACGTGCAGGTGATCGTAATAGAACTGATCCTGGTCGTTCCACAGACCGGATCCACCAAGATCATTGAAGGCGTCGGCGATGGCAAGGTAGTGGTCATAGAACTTGGAGACCATTTCTTCGAAGAATCCCTTCTCGCTCTCCTGTGCCAGTTCGATCGCCATCTGAAGCATGATCGTGGCGAAGAACGCCACCCAGGCGGTCGCGTCGGCCTGTTCCAGGTACCGTTCGTCCTTGAATTCCTTGGCCCGGTCGAAGACGCCGATGTTGTCCAGCCCGAGGAATCCCCCGGAGAAGATATGGTTTCCTTCTTCGTCCGTCCGATTGACCCACCAGGTGAAATTCAACATCAGTTTCTGAAAGCAGTGTGCCAGAAAATCCAGATCCGGATCTCCCTGTTCTTTAGTTTGCTGATATACCCGCCAGACCGCCCAGGCATAAACCGGAGGGTTTGCGTCGGAGAAATTAATTTCGTACGCGGGGACGGCGCCGTTGGGGTGCATGTACCGTTCCTTCAGGAACATCGTGAGTTGATGTTTGGCAAACGGCAGATCGATTCTCGAAAAGGAAATCATGTGAAACGCAAGGTCCCAGACCGCGTACCACGGAAATTCCCACTTGTCCGGCATGGAGATAATGTCCCGGTTGTAGAGGTGTTTCCAATCCGCGTTTCGAACCTCTCCTCGATCCTCCGGGGGGCCGACGAAATTTTCGTCACCCTCAAGCCATTGCTGCACGTCGTAATAGTAGAACTGTTTGTTCCACAGGAGGCCGGCATACGCCTGGCGGCTGATATCCGTTTCCTCCTCGTTCAGCTCGTTCGGGATCACACGATCGTAAAACGCATCGGCCTCTCGCCTGCGTGTTTCGAAGCAGGTGTGAAAGTCCTCGTCAAACGGTTGATCCGGGGCGCTCCGGGATTGGACGAGGCGCGCTTTGAGTTCCACCTCCTCGCCGGCCGGGATTTCGACGCGTACGTGGCGCGCGACTTTTGTGCCAAGACCGTTCGGATTGACCGTTCCGCGCTCGTTTCGGACAATGTGACGGTGGAAAGCGTCCTTGACGGTTTCGACGATATTTTCGGCGTCGAAAAGGCGCTCCTGATTGGTTTCATTTTCCGTGAACAGCCATTCCGTTTCCCGAATCCCGTCCGGTTCGTCGACCATAAACTGGTAGGAATCGAGGGTGTTGTGCATGGTATGTACGCGATTGTCTTCGAGGAATATCTCAGGACGTTCCGTTTCATCTTCGGTTCCATTTCCCCAGATCCAGGTGTTCCGAAACCAGAGCGAGGGCAGGAGGTGAAGGGGGGCCGTGTCCGGTCCGCGATTTGCCGCGCGGATCCGAATCAGGAGGTCGTCCGGCCCCGCCTTGGCGTATTCGACGAATACGTCGAAATATCGATTTTCTTCGAACACCCCGGTATCGAGAAGCTCATATTCCGGGGCGTTTTTACTTCGAGTTTTGTTTTCAGCAACAAGTTCCCGGTAAGGAAACGGTTGCTGAGGATACTTGTAAAGGGCTTTTGCGTAACTGTGGGTGGGAGTATTGTCCAGGTAATAGTAACATTCCTTCACGTCTTCTCCGTGATTTCCCTCCTGAGCGTTCAGACCGAACAGACGTTCTTTCAGGATCGGGTCCCGTTCATTCCAGAGAACAGGACTGAAACAGAGCCGGCATTGTCGATCCGTAAATCCCAGCAGTCCGTCTTCCCCCCAGCGGTAGGCACGGCTGCGCGCGTGGTCATGGGGGAAATCCTCCCAGAATGCACCATCCTCGGAATAATCCTCGCGGACCGTGCCCCACTGACGTTCAGGTAGATACGTACCCCATTTGCGCCAGTCTTTCTGATCTTCTTCCGCTTCGTTTAAACGCTGATCTTCTGCGGTGCTCATGAACGAATCCGTACTGCAATCTTCAGAGCGACAGTCGTTGAACGTCGGGAAAAACGCGGGAGGTCGATTCTCCGGCCTGGAGGTTTCAGGAGATGATTTCTGTGACGTGAGGAAAGATTGTTATCCGTCTCCTCGTCGGGTGTCCCCCTCCATATCCTCCGTACGGGGGTTCGTTCATATATTGAATATCTATATTATGGGGAAAAAGGGGATGAATTCCAGCTATCGATTTCGGAAATACCGCTTCCTGGAGCTCGAGGGGCTTCTCCGTCCGTCGAATGATAAAATAATGTCAGGGGTGAGTCCTGGTTCTGAGTCTCCTGATTACTGAAAGGCTGTTGATCGATCCGTCGGATGGGTCCGCGGGACCGATCGCGTTTATGAGACCTTTTCACTGGATTCGGGATCCGGCTTCGTCTCCGCCTCCGACTCCTTCTCCTGCGTGCGCATGCGGATATCCCGAAGGATATTCATGTATGACATGTTGCAGTCGTAGGGTGTGTCGTAAGGGTTGAAGTAGGCGTGTACATCGCCGTCCTCGAACCATTTCGTACACATGTAATAGAAATGGTCGCTGGTGGTAAGTCGCCGCCAGGTTTCCAATAATTCCGGATCTTCAGCGTCGAAGACCGGTTTTTTTAGTTTGTAAAGGGAATCGGAAGCGGAGTCCTGCATCCGGTTACCGAGCCAGGCGCTCGTATCCCGTTCCGTATCCGCCCAGCTGACGGTCCGGTGGAAATCCAGTTTTCCCACAGGTTCGCGTTCGAGCAGGTCGCCCGGGTGGACGAAGCCGACGTCCTTTTCTTTCAGGGCGCCGGGGAGATTTTTCAGAAAGTCAAAAATGCCCGTATCCGGCCACTGGTGTTCCCCGAACGTTTCGTAATCCATAAACAGGTTCACCGTATCACCTTCAATGGGCCAGACCCAGTCAGCGAATTTCTCCGCGGTCAGCGGCCAACCCTCCCAGCTCCGGTTGCCGAAACGAAATGCGATGTCATCGCTCAGCTGATAATTTTTCAGGAGCAACTTAACGTTATCGCCGGGGTCCGTGTAAACGTAGCCGGGCGCACGGTACCCGAGAATGTCATCCCAGCCTTCCGCAAGCACTCCGCTGTATCCCATCTCGGCGGCTTCTTCCGCCAGGTCGTTGTTGTAGATCAGCTCCGTGTTTCGAAGGACGTCCGGGGTCTGTCCGAAGAGGTTCTCAATGGTCCGGCGGTGGCGGTTCACCTGTTCCCGAAACTCCTCCCGGTCGAACAGAAAGCTCAGGCTGTGGTAATAGGTTTCGTTCAGGAAGGAGACCCGTCCCGTTTCCGCCAGGTCCCTGAACTGATCGAGAACGTCCGGTGCGTACTGCTCAAACTGGTCCAGTACCGTTCCGCTGATGGAGTAACTGATCTTAAAGTCCTCGTGTTTCTCGAGGAGGTCGAGCATGATCTGGTTGGTCGGCAGATAACACTTATTTGCCACCTTCTCCATGATCTGGCGGTTTTTCTGTTCATCAAAGTAGCCGGTGTCCGATCCGATGTCGAACACGGAATACTCGTTAATCCGCCAGGGCTGATGGACCTGAAAATAGAAGCAGACGTTGGTCATTGGGAGGACCCCCGTTTTGAAATGGCTTTTTCATAGCACTCAATGACATTGTTAGCCGGTTCTTCAAGGTCAAGCTGGTCGACTTCCAGTGCTCCTTCACTCGCCATGCTCTCTCGAATGGACGGATACCGGAGCGCGCCGACAATTTTATTGGCCATCTCGTCCACGTCCCAGAAATCGACTTTCATGCAGTGATCAAGAATTTCCGAAACACCGCTCTGCTTGGAAAGAATTGCAGGGGTTCCGTTCTTGAGCGATTCCAGGGCCACGAGCCCGAACGGTTCGGAAACCGACGGCATCACGAAAAGGTCCGCAGCGCGGAAGGCCCGGTTGACCTCGTCATCCTCCAGCCAGCCGGTGAAAATGACGTTGTCCCGAATGCCCAGGTCCGCCGACTGGTTGATGATGGACGGAAGCATATCTCCCTCGCCGGCCACGACGAAGCGGGTGTCCGGTTCATGCTCAAGCACCTTTGCGGCCGCGTCGATGAAGTAATCGGGACCTTTCTGAACCGTGATACGACCGAGAAACAGAACCAGGTTATACTCGTCGTTCAACCGGAACGAGGAAGCAAGTTCCTCCTCCTCTGCTTCAAATTCGATTCCCCAGTGGACAACGTCAATTTTTTCCTTCGAAATGCCGTATGCTTCCATCACGTTGGAACGAGTCCATTCGCTGTTGGCGATGATGAGGTCCGCTTCGTCGAGTCCTTCGTATTCCCGGTCGGCGATGAAATCCGTGGGCTCGCCCGCGGTCCGATCAAACTCCGTCGCGTGAATGTGAACCACGAGGGGTTTTCCGGAAATTTCACGGGCCACGATCCCGGCACGGTACGTCATCCAGTCGTGGGCGTGAATCACGTCGAATTCTTCTTCCTCCGCAATTTTTCCGGCGATGTAGGAGTAACGATCCACTTCTTCCAGCATATCTTCGCCGTAAACGGACGTGGTGGTTTCACCCGACCCGGCCTCGGTCGTTTCAACCGACGATTCGACCAGATGTTTGACGTACTCGGACGGCGTATGGTACGGCTGCAGGGGACTGACCACGCCTTTCATTTTGACGGACGAGGAGACGGAGGACTCGACGGAGGTGGTTAGGTCCTGCTTCGCTCCGATAATATCGGCATATTCCGTGTCCGACGTCTCTTCCGGGGAAACGGGCATGACGAAGGTCACGTTCACTCCCTGCCGGCTCAACCCTTTACAGAGATCCCGGCAGGCCGTTCCCAGACCACCGGTCTTGAACGGAGGAAACTCCCAGCCAAACATAAGCACATTTTTCATGAGTTCACTTCGGTATGGATCGTTCAAGAAAAAGTCAACAGGGGCTCAAATAAAAAACGGACCCGGCCAGGCATATATTCCAGCCGACCCATAACATACGAGAGGGCGAACGGCGATGGCGGGAAGCAAAACACAAAATTCCCCTCGATGCGATTTTCCAACCCGACGGCACAATCCTGCAACGATATCGAGTCTATCGTTAAAAATGGTAGGACCCCAGCCACGGCGAAATGCTCATTCTATCATAATATTTCATTGTTTCAAATCTTCCGCTGGGATTTTTGTAACCCTCATTTGAGCGATCATATCGGGGGCGAAGGTTTTCAAACACTCGTTTCCGTTTCTCGCTTTTGAACCGGTGATTCGGGTCACCTTACCGAAAACATCTTGAAAGCATGATCGTTTCAGGACAGATTCAACCGCTCCGGAGAAGTTGCTCCGGTTCGGGGTAGAGAAGACGAACCTGCTCTCGCAGGTCCGGGTGATTTTCCAGTTCCGGGTCACGGTCGAGAAGCTCCCGGGCGTCGTTTCGGGTGGTCGACAGCAGACGGGTATCCGGTGACAGGTCAAGCAGGTCCAGTTCCGGGAGGCCATGCTGACGGGTCCCGAGGAGTGAGCCCGGTCCGCGAATGCGGAGGTCTTCCTCGGCAATTTCAAAACCGTCGTCCGTGGATTCAAAGATCTCCAGCCGCTCCCGGGCGGTCCCCCCTTGCCGATCCGATAGAAGGATACAGTAGGAAGCGTGATCCCCCCGCCCGATCCGGCCCCGAAGCTGGTGTAACTGGGAGAGACCGTATCGCTCGGCGTGATCAATAACCATGATCGACGCATCGGGCACGTCCACTCCCACCTCAATAATCACGGTGGAGACCAGCACCTGAAGCTCCCCGTCGTGGAACGCCGACATGATCTCGTTCTTGCGAGTATCCGGCATCTGACCGTGCAGGAGGCCCACCTCCATGTCCGGATAAATCTCCTGGTCGAGCCGCTCGTACATGTCTTCGGCGGAAGTCAGAGACAGCTCGTCGCTTTCTTCCACCAGCGGGTATACGAAAAACGCTTGCTGTCCCTCCTCCAGCTTTCCGCGAATGAAATCGCAGGCGGCGTTCAGCTTTGAACGAGAACGGACGACGGTCTGAACCGGTTTGCGACCCGGCGGCATCTCATCCAGGATGGATAGGTCCAGGTCGCCGTAAAGCGTCAGCGTCAGGCTCCGTGGAATCGGGGTGGCGGTGGTCACGAGGATATGCGGGTTTTGACCTTTCGACACCAGTTGCGTCCGGTGCCGGACGCCAAATCGCTGTTGTTCGTCCATCACCACCAGGGCGAGATCGTCGAATTCGACCGGATTTTCCAGCAGGGCGTGTGTACCGACGACGATGTCGATCTCCCCGCTTGACAGGCGTTCGTACACGTCCGATCGTTTCGAATCCGAGAGGGACCCGGTGAGCAGGGCGATGTCCACGTCGGAGGGATCAAGATACCGCTGGATGGTCCGAAAGTGCTGTTCGGCGAGGACAGATGTGGGGGCCATCATGGCTGCCTGGTAACCGGACGCGACGGCGGCAAGCATGGCGTACAGTGCAACGACGGTTTTACCGGATCCGACGTCTCCCTGCAGGAGGCGGTACATCACCCGGCCCCTCTGAAAGTCGCCTCGGATTTCATTGATCACCTTGTTCTGAGCGTCGGTCAGGGAAAACGGAAAACGCCGGCGGATTCGCTTGTCGATCTCGTCCGTCACCTCGATATGGTACGGGGAACCGTTCTCGAGGGCGTCCCGGCTCTGGGACTCAAGCGCCAGAAAATAATACAGGGACCGGTTGTACATCAGGGTGTACCGGGCCGTTTCCGGATTTTGTTTTCCGGGGCGATGAATTCGTTCAAGATCTCTGGGAAACGGCATCAGATCCCGCTTCGATCGGAGGAATTCGGGAAGAACCGGATCCAGTTCATCGTGGAGTTCGTCCAGCACGTAGTGGATCGACCGCCGGATCTGTTTCTGCGAGATGCCTTCGGTCAGGGGATAAACCGGAATGAGCGCCCCGGAACCGGATCGCTCGATTTTTTCGTCCTCGTCAAGCGGATATTCGAATTCCGGGTGGGTCATGGAGATCGTACCGCGGTGAAACTCCGGTTCGCCCGATAGGCGGATGTCGGTCCCGCGCTCGAACTGATCGGTGAGATAGCCCATATTGAACCACACCGCGCGGACCGTGCCGGTTTCGTCCCCGACCGTGGCCTCGACCATCTGGCGTCCGCCTTTGATTCGACGCTTTTGATAATCACGAATTGTTCCCTCGACCATGACCTGGTCGATCTCGTCGTCATCGGGGGAAAACACTTTTGACAACCGGTCGATTTTTCGACGGCGTATGTAGCGTCGCGGCAGGTGGAATAGCAGGTCCCGGGCTGTGTTAATGCCGAGATTGGCCAGACGGCCGGCTCGCTTCGGACCGACGCCCGGTACGTATCGCGCGTCGCTGTCGAGGGTGAGTTGGTCGTTCATGTCACCATTGGCTCAGGGATGAATTCGCCCATGCGTAGATACGTATTTTTCGAATCAGCTCGACGTCGAGCGTGCTCGGATCTCCGTCACGCTTCGTCGAAGTAGGATGGTTGGTCGAGGGGGTCGTGAGGTTCAAGACGTTTCGATAACTGTTCAATCAACGTCTCTTCGTCGATCCGGTGCAGGCGAGCAACGTCGCTGAGATCGTCGTGCGGGCCCACCGCGCAGTCGAAGCAGTGTAGTTCCAGTTCGTCGAAGACCTCTCGAATCACGCTTGCGGGATAGGAAAGAATGATGTCTTCGATCACGGTTTCCGGCGTGTACGGAGGCAGAGCCGGTTCCCATTCGTCTTGTGCTTGTTCAGGAATCACGGTACCGGGAGAGTTGACTCTGAATATGATCTCGATATTTTTGCGGTACCTGATCGTTACTGGAGAGGTCCTCCAGTGTCGATTTGACGCCCTCAATGTGATCGTACAGACCATCCACCAGGGCATCGATGACTTTTTTACGGAGGTGTTTGTTCTCTTTGCGGTCTCCGGCGAGGTTTCGTCTCGAGCAGATCTGACCGAGGTTATCCAGAAGAATACGGCGATCCTCCGGGTTCTGGAAATCCGGTTGCTCCAGCATCTCCAGCATCGCTTTTGTGATTTTTTTACAGAGTTTTCGAACGGTTTTGCTCTCGAGACCGGATCCGAGGACGTTTCCGATAATGTCGACGACCGACAGGTTGTCAACGCGGCGCGACAGTCCCTTCAGAAATCGCTCTTTCAGTTCGATCGGGACATGCTCGCAGGTACACAGGCTCCCAAAGTTCCGCGCCAGCCGCGTGACCGTACCGGGTCCCCAGATGAGGTCGAAATTGACCAGATCGTGCCACCGGTCAAGCAGTTCGTTTCCAATTCGCTCGCGGAAGGACGGTTTCAGGGTTTTACGCTCGCAGATGCGGGTAAGACCGTCAATCACGGTGGGAAGCAAGTCCGTGTACGCTTCGGATTCTTTTTCGACGAACAGGGTACGGCCCGTTTCGTCATCGGTTTCCTGACTGATCTGCTCCGGAAGGTCCTGTTCCAGGTAATTCAGAAAAAGGACGCCGGTTTCCATTGCCCGGTCCTCGCTGATCAGTGGTGACGCGGCAAGCCAGCCGAGGGCCTGAAGACTTGCGTAGAGGTCTTTTCCGTGGTTCACGTTGTCGCGTAGCTCGTCCATGTGCTCCCGGGCACGGTCCCGGTTCGAAATGGGGGCTGCCAGCGCCCGGGCCCGGGTGACGATCATGTCTTTTCGAAGATCGGCCTCCTCGTTTTCAATTTGCTCACTCAGGTACGCGTCAAGTTCCTGCAGCTGCTCGTGCCGGTGCTCCAGCTCTTCCTTATCCAGTTCCCCGGGATCGATTTTCGGAAACAAGTTGCCCAGTACCTCCAGGGATACCTCTCGCT
The DNA here is from genome assembly GCA_964606115.1 of uncultured Planctomycetia bacterium. Taxonomy (GTDB): domain Bacteria; phylum Planctomycetota; class MHYJ01; order CAYXQY01; family CAYXQY01; genus CAYXQY01. The sequence continues at coordinate 11,931 of CAZSFH010000023.1, forward strand.
GGATGTCGTAGGTTCCATCCTTCAGGTACTCCATTAACACGGGGAGAATGTGTCGTCCCATTTTTTCCAGAAGAATGGGGGTCATCCGGGCGATTCGATCCCCCTCAAACCGTTTGAGCGGCTCCATCAAAAGGCGGGCAAGTTCCGTCCGCGTGTCCGGCGTTAGGGAGACGTGGTGCAGAAGGTGAAGGTCCAGCAATGGTTCTCGAATGTTGCGATCCTGGATTTTCGTGATGTCAATCAGGAAGGATTCCAGTTTGTCCTGAAGCTCGTCGTTCGGGGTGAGATCCAGCATCGTCTCATCCAGAAGACGCAGTAGGTACACACCCTGCTGGGTGCCGGCCTCCGAAAACTGATCGATGATGGCGTGTACGGCCGGCTCCTTGAGCTGAACAAGAGCGTTTCCCAGGCGCCGGCATTCGATTTCCGTGTCGGACCAGTCCCGGATGGTTTCCACCATTTCGTTCGCCAACGATCGTTTTTGACCGTCCCCGGCCGGAAGTTCCCCCAGAAGAATTAACAGGTATGCTTTAAGCTCCCGTGCGTCCACCTGCTGTGCTTCCTTCCAGAGTATGTCATACACGCGCTCCGGCACGGTGGAGCCGATTGCCCGGTACAGATCTCGGACCGGTTCGTGGACGTCATGAAAGTTAGCCACCAGAATTTCCAGGATTCGCTTCGTGAGGGTCTGCAGATGTTCTCCGGCGTTCTTTGCGATGAAGTCCGCGAGCGAGTGAAGCACCTCGAGAATGATGACGTGGACCTCCACACGATCGGTGGACGAGAGTTCGGAGTTCAGGAGTGCTACCGTGACCGCTTTTTCAAAGTTTTCGTAAGCGTCCGCGCTGTTTTTGATTTTCTCGCCAGCGTACCGTTTCTGTTCGAGGTCCCCGCTCAGAAATGTTTGAAGGGTGTCACTGAGATCGCCGGACAGCCCGAGCTGTTCGAGTCCCTTCGCCGCTTCCTCGCGAACCTCCGCGTCCTCGTCCGTCAGCGCATTCAGAAACAGGGTGCCCTTGGTTCGTTCCTCCACCGGGGCGTACGCAATTTTCCGTAACGCTTCAATTTTCTCACCCGGATCGACCCCGGTGAGCAACGTGAGTTTCAGGTCATTCACGTTTTCCTCCGAAAACAGGGGTTCGGATTCGTCCTCGTCGAGCAGCGAGAGGGAATCAGGCGCTTCCTCGGGGAGCAGATTTTCCGCGTCCGTTTGTGAACCCTCGGTCGAGTCCGACTGCGGGTCCTCCGCGGCTTCGTCCTCCCAGGCGTGCTCGGCGAGCCGTTCTTCCTTGAGACAGAGTACCGGTCGCGAACCGTCCGCGTCCACCGTCACCGGCTCGGGAGGAATCTGCTCCTCCGTCAGATCTTCGTCCAACATCTGTTCGAACGTTTCCGGGTCCAGGGATCCACCCGACTTAAGCAGTGGACGTGAAAGAAGTAGTTGCTCGAAGGCGGTGTCCGGCCGGGCGGCGTCAATCAGACCTTCACTGATGCCCAGGCCCTTTTCCCAGAGAGCACCGATCCGGATCGCGGTACGTGAGGAGATCGAATACTGTTCCTGCAATGCGCCTTTGCTGGACGGTTCGACGGGCTGGACCATGTTCGATCAGTTGTCCTCCGAAGTTGCTAGAACGTCCCGCAGTCGTTTTTGAATCTCGGCCGGGACGAAATCGGAAACGTCTCCTCCGAGGCTGACGGCTTCCTTGATCAGCCGGGAGCTGATAAAGGAATACTGCTCATCCGGCATAATAAACAGCGTTTCAATTTTTTTGTTGAAGGTCCGGTTGGTCAGGGCCATCTGAAACTCGTATTCGAAATCCGAAACCGTCCGGATGCCCCGGAGCAGAACCCGGATATCCTTGCTTTCAAGATATTCCACCACCAGACCTTTGAACGAATCCACCTCCACGTGTTCGAAGTCTGAGACCTGCCCCCGAATCATCTCTTCGCGTTCCTGGAGCGTGAAGATGGAGTCTTTGTCACGATTCTGGGCCACAGCCACGATCAGGTGATCGAAAATTTCATTGCCCCGGCTGATCACGTCCAGGTGGCCGTGTGTGACCGGGTCAAAGCTGCCGGGATACACTGCTTCAGTCATGAGTTCTTTGTCAATGAAAAAAGATAGATGCTGGTATTATCTTATCAGTTATGGACGGAACAGTTCAATTTGATGAGCGTTCAGGGATGTATTTAAGGGGGAATCGATAGAGAGACATATTTTTTCGAACCGATTGCAATGAGTTGTCCAGAAGCTTCAAAAAAGACCGCCCGACGAGTAAAATGATTCATTCAACGATGGTCCAATAGATCATTTATACGTTTTAAACCTCGTGTCACCCGAACCGCCAAAATCCGAGACGCTCTCCGAAGAGGTCGAGCCATCCGGTCAGGTCCCGGACGTGGAAGCGATTTCCGACCGGCTTCAGGCACTTCAGAACAACATCGAAAAGGTGATTGTCGGGAAACCGGAGGCGGTTGAGCGAACGATCGTGTCGCTGATCGGCTGTGGTCATTTATTGATTGAGGATGTCCCCGGGGTGGCGAAAACGATGATGGCCCGCGCACTGGCCACGTCCATCGATGCGGATTTCCGGCGGCTTCAATGCACGCCGGATCTTATGCCCTCCGACGTGACGGGCGTCTCCGTCTACAATAAGAAGTCCATGGAGTTCGAGTTCCGTCCCGGACCCATATTTACGAACATCCTTCTCGCGGACGAAATCAACCGTGCAACGCCCCGGACCCAGTCCGCTCTTCTGGAGGCCATGGCGGAAGGACAGGTCAGCGTGGACGAACAGACGCATCCACTCCGGGACCTGTTTTTTGTCATTTCCACGCAGAACCCGATCGAGCATCAGGGGACCTATCCCCTTCCGGAAGCCCAGCTGGACCGGTTTATGCTCCGGATTCAGATCGGATACCCCGACCCCGACGAGGAGGTTCAGATCATGCAGAACCAGAAAAAGCGCCATCCCATTCACGATCTCGAACCCGTCCTGTCCCGGGAGGAGGTGCTGGATCTTCAGCAGGAGGTCCGGGAGGTCTTTGTCCATCCGAGCATTCTATCCTACATTACCGAGATTGTTCGAAACACCCGGGACTCGGAACACCTTGAGATCGGAAGCAGTCCTCGCGGAAGCATCTGGCTGATGAGGGCCGCCCAGGTGAAAGCCGCGAAGGAAGCGAAGTCGTTTGTGTCGCCGGACGCCGTCAAGGAAATGGCGACCCCCGTCCTCGCACACCGGGTCATGGTCAAACCGGAGTCCGATGTCGGCGGCGTCGAACCCGCCGACCTGATTGAAGAGATGGTATCGGATGTCACCGTTCCCGTGGACTATGAACGGGAGACCGAATGAGCGGGACCTACACCTATCTCGCCGGCTCACCTCTTTTAATTTTTTGTACAGCCACTCGATCGGAAAAGATTTGATGGTAGATTCCCTCCCGTCCAGATGGGGTCTACTCCTCCTGCCATTTCCGGATGAAGGAGCGAGCTTTTTCGGACAATCGCATGCGTTCCAGGTTCTGGCACTGGTCTACGTGCAATGCGCGTTTGAACAGACGTCTCGCTTTTTCGGGCTGATCTCGATCAATCTGTTCTCGTCCGTACCGGTACAGGAGGCTTGCGTTGGTGGGATACAGATTGAGTGCCTGACGGAGGGCTGTGTAGCGGGTGTCCGCGGAGAGGCTGCTCTGGCTTTTGTCCGGAAGGTTCTCCGGGACGCGGCCGAGCTTCTTCCGAACCCTTGAACGATGCTGTTCGATCTGCCTGAATCGCTGTCGGTGCACCGTCCAGTTGTGGGGCATCTGACGCTTTGCGCGGTTCAGGAAGGAGAGACAGGTCTGAAAATGGTTCAGAAGCGGTTTTTCCAGGGTTCCATTACTGGATTTTACCGGCTTCTGTTCGCAGAACGAGCGGTGATAGAAGGTGGATATTTGCTGCAGAAGGATCATGTCACCGGGGCGTTTCTCAAGGATCTGGCGATAGGTGTCCAGACGGGTCTGCGCGTTTGCCCTGCTGTCGGCTTTCAGGGCGTCCAGGCGCACGGAGGAACGGAAAAAAGCTTTGGCGTCGAGGAGCAGTGGAACGAGGAGGACAAAGAGCACGAGGGACACGGCCATACCGGTCTGTCGCCGCACGTTGATCTGATACTCCAGGGCGAACCGATTACCACGGGCGTTAAACTGAGAGGCGAGGCCGGCCAGCATCCAGAGCCCCGACGCCACGGCGGGCACGTACAGGTCGATGTCCACGAGAGCGTGGACCGCGTAAAAGCAAAGCGGAGCAGCGACCAGAAGTTTCCAGAGTGAGCTGGATGCATGCCAGGGCGTTGATCTGAGCAGGTAAAAGCAGAGAGCAAAACCGCACCCCCAGAGGAACGGGGCAAGCATCAGGAGAACGGTTCTTCCCAGCGGGACCCGGAGGTTCTCCCATAGCAGCGAGAAGGAATGTGACCCGAGCATCGGCCCGGCGTTCAGTCCGAACAACGTCAAGAAACCAATGATACAGGCAACACCGATCCAGATCGGCATCCATCCGAAATCTCCCCCCCCTTCCGACGTGACTTCAGCGGGTGGAGGACGGGCTCCATCAGGAGAGGACGAAGAGGGGGTCAGAACCAGAGGCCGGAACAGGGCGGTGCCGAACAGCAGGAAAAGGAGGGCACCGGGCCAGCCGGTTTCGGCGGCGAGGTCGTAAAAGTCATTATGAGTGCGACGGGTCTCTTCCGCGCAGGGGGGTTTGTGTTTGGTGAAGTAAAACTGATAGTTATAAAGACCCACGCCGGTGGCGGGATGATTCGACGCGATCTCCGTCGCGCTTGACGTGTACCATTGCCGGTAGGTCAGGGAGGTGAGGTCGAATTGCTGCCAGTTCACGGAGGGAATCAGCAGAAGAAACGTAATTCCCCCGGCGGCCAGGAATCCCGCTCCCCACCACCAGATCCGGCCGAGATGACGTTTCAGGTATAGAAACCCGGTGCCGGCAACCGCGGCTATCGCGGCCACCTGTCCTCCCCGGCTTCCACTCAGGACCATCATCAGGGGAAGAAACAGAACTCCGGCCAGAACCAGAAACCGGGCTCCCCACGGATTGAACTTCTCGTCGCTTTCGAAACTTCGGTAAAGCGCGATGCCGATCAAAATCATCATTCCAATCGTACAAAGGGCAATAAAGGAATTCGGGTTCAGCAGGGTCCCGGCCGGCTGGTGGCCGAACAGACGGGATTGAAATTCGCTCTGCATTTCCGGGGCTACCGCTCGATCCAGGACCGAGGGGGAATTCCGGATCTGCTTCGCAAGAGACGGGTAAAGCATCGTATACTGATACGCCCCGTAAAGTAGTTGCCAGAGTGAACATGCGCAGAAGGTCGAGAGGGGATAGATCAGCAACAGCGGGTCGTTGGTGCAGATCAGCAGAATCAGCAGAAAAGCCGCGAAGTGACCCGACCAGATGCCCAGGGCCGTGGTGGAGGAAAATGGATAAGTGCTGAACAGCGTGCTGAAGCTCACCCATGCAAAAAACAGAAGACCCGCGAAGACGGCCGGGCTCAAGCGAACCTTCATCCCGGCACCCGTTAGACGACTGCAGAGATAGAAAAGCAGTCCGGTGATAAACAGAGTGGAAACGAAATACTGAAAGCCGAGACCCTGCATGTAAAAGGGAGGGTTTCGGCGGGAAAGCAGCCGAAACACCAGCGCCACGCAGAAGAGAGTCACACCGGTATATCGGGTGATTGCGCAGAGAAGTGTTGAACCGTGCTCCGGTGAAGAACGGACGTTATTCGTCTCGTTCGCCGTGGCCATAGATGGGTTGCTCAAGCAAACTCAGGACACACGTAAGGATGATCGTCGCGATAAAAACGAGGGTGGCCCCGGTTTCACTCGACTGGTAGACAATCAACGTGAAGAGACCGGTCAGCGCGCTCAGCAGAAGTGTCACAAGCAGTGCGCCCCGTTCCGAGAGCCCCCGTTCCACGAGGCGGTGAGAAAAATGATTGGTGTCCGGTTCGAACAGGGGGAGACCCTTCCGGAACCGAATCCAGAGGACGGAGGACGTATCGTAAAAAGGGACGGTAAACAGGATAAGGGGCGACAGGTAGACCTGTGAATGATAACCGGGTTTGATGAAGGTGAAGAGAAGGGTGGACGTGGATAGCACGTAGCCGATGAACAGGCTCCCGGAGTCGCCGGCGAACAGCCGGGATGGAGGGAAGTTGAACACCAGGAATCCGATCAGGGTCCCCGTAAACGCAAACAAAAATGCCCCCAGGAAAAACTGGCCGGTCTGAAATCCGAGGAGACCGAGAGACAAACTAAGCACGGCGGCGATTCCGGCGCACTGTCCGTCCATGTTATCCAGCAGGTTAAAGGAATTGGTCAGGCCGACCACCCAGATCAGGGAAGCGGTGAACTGTATCGTGGAAGCGAGAAATCCATCCGATTCCAGGAAGAGACTGAACTGGATGCCTCCCGCCAGCACAATCATCGCCACGAAGACTTCCAGGAAGAGTTTGGTCGACGGAGAAAGCTGGCTGTGATCATCCCAGAGACCGATGAAAAACATGCCCGTTCCCCCGGCGGCGAGGTAAGCGAGTTCATCCAGGGTCCATGCCGTGCCCTCCACGAACGGAGCGACCGTTTCGTGGATCGGATCTCCGACGAATGAAAGGCCGTAAATCAGGAACAAAACACCCCCTCCGATCGTAAGGAGGAGGCTCATGAAAATGGCAATACCACCGCCGAGCGGACGGGGTCGATCGTGGTACGTGTTCTCCGATGCCGAGGCAATAAAGCCGGTGGACGTGGTGATACTGCAGACCAGTGCGGTGAGGAGGGAGGAGAGAAGTGCCGCGGTGAGAAACGGAATTCCGCCGACAATATAAAAACGCTGCATGAAAGTCTCCCGAGTCTCACAAGTTCCTGACGTCCCTTCCCGCGACCGGTCTCAATTCGTTCGTCACAGGTTGTCCGGGGCGTGTCTCGAAACGTTAACCAGCGCGGCGCTCGTCAGCCTGCAGGTAGATCATCAGCATCCGAACGTCGGCCGGGGAAACACCTGAAATCCGTCGGGCCTGGCCGAGGGTTGACGGTTGCACCTCGGAAAGTTTTTCACGGGATTCCGCCCGGATATGGGGAACGGCGTCGTAATCCAGGTTCTCCGGGATGGGACGATCCTCTTTCTCCTTCATTTTTTCGATCTTCTTCAGTTCCCGCTGGATATATCCTTCGTATTTGGTTTCAATCTCGACCTGACGAATTTCCTCGTCCGTCAGTTCCAGTTCCTCCAGTTCCGGATGCATCTCCAGCAAATCGGAGAAATCACGCTCCGGCTGGCGGAGGTATTTCGCCAGCGACTTCCCTTCGTAATACTCGTCTTCCAGGTAATCTCGAGTCCGGTCGATTTGTTTTTGTTTCTTCTCCACCTTCTCGGCCCGTTCCTCCGAAATCAGTCCCAGGCGGCGTGCGTGTTCGTACAGCCGCCGGTCGGCGTTATCGTGACGCAGGAGGAGCCGGTACTCGGCGCGGCTGGTGAACATCCGGTATGGTTCAGTGACCCCTTCCGTGACGAGGTCGTCGATCAATACGCCGCTGTAGGCCTCGTACCGCTTCAGCACCAGTTCCTCTTTTCCGAGCACCCGGCACCCGGCATTGATTCCGGCCAGGAGCCCCTGGCACCCGGCTTCCTCGTAACCCGTGGTGCCGTTAATCTGACCCGCGAAGAAGAGGTTATCAATTTTTTTGGTTTCGAGGCTGGGTTTGAGCTGGGTCGGCTGGACGAAGTCGTATTCAATGGCGTAGCCGTAACGCGTGATCTGCGCGTCCTCCAGTCCTTCGATCCGGTCGACGATTTTTTCCTGTACGTCCATCGGAAGGGACGTGGAGATGCCGTTCGGATAAATTTCGATGGTGTCCCGACCTTCCGGCTCGATGAAAATGGTATGCGAATCCCGATCCTCGAACCGGGCCACTTTGTCCTCGATGGAAGGGCAGTAACGGACGCCGACCGCGTCGATCTGGCCGGTGT
>CAZSFH010000024.1:0-13050 GCA_964606115.1 uncultured Planctomycetia bacterium
ATGCCCAAAATCGGGTTCTTCGTAAACGGGCCGTCTGCGGCGTCACTTCTCGTCAGAAACCCGCAGAAGGGGTTGCTTCCTCGAAAATCCTTGCAGCCGACCCGTTTACGAAGAACTGAGGATGCGAATTTCTCGCGTTGTCATGCTAGAGCAGGTTTTGTTTCTTCTTGCAGGATTCATATAATAAATATCTGTTCAGATTCGGTGTCTCGTCGGATCATGTTCCCAAAAACGGATGTTAGTACTTTTTTTCTTCCAACCGACGTGATCTGGTTATGAAATACGACCCTGAGCTGGTAAAACCCATGCGGGAAGAAGTGACCCGTCTGGGGGTGGAGGAGTTAAAAACGGTGGAAGACGTGGAAGAGTTTCTTGATCACGAGGGGATCCAGATGATTTTTGTGAATTCGGTATGCGGTTGTGCGGGTTCGTCTTCCAGGCCGGCGATCGGCCAGGTGATTGAGGAAGATGGGGCTCCGGATCGAATCGGGACCGTATTTGCAGGTCAGGATGTGGATGCCACTGAGTACGTTCGGGAGCTCGCTTCCGGATACCCGCCCAGCAGTCCTTCCTTCTATCTGTTCCGGGACGGGGAGCCGGTTGACTACGTTCCCCGGGAGGTGTCCAAACACAATGACGCACCGGAGGTTGCCCGGATCCTGATGGAAAAACTTGAGTCACTCGAGTTCAAAACGGCGGCCGGTTAACTCCTTTCAAACCGCCCGTGGCAACCATGCATCTCCAACGTGAGGTGGTTCGCTAAGAAGCATGTTCAGCAGCTTTCGAGAGTTTCTATCGTTGACGTTTTCTTGCTTTTTATTTTTCATTTCAGGAGGGTATACCCATAAGCAATCAGAACGAAGAGCGAGTGAATGATGAGATTAACGCCCGCAAAGTTCGGCTGGTGGATGAAGAGGGGGAAAACCGCGGCGTGATGCCGCTGGATGAGGCCCTTCGGATTTCCCGTAAAGAAGAACAGGATCTCGTGGAGGTTGCCCCCGACGCGAGCCCGCCGGTCTGTCGGATTATGGATTACGGAAAATACAAATACGAACAGCAGAAAAAACGCCAGCGGGCGAAAAAAAACCAGTCACAGACCAAAGTGAAAGAGGTTCGGTTTCGACCAAGAACCGAGGAGCATGATCTGAAAACCAAACGTAAACAGGCCCGCCGTTTTCTCGAAGACGGTAATATCGTTCGTATCACTCTGTACTTCAAAGGACGAGAAATCGTGTATAAGGATCAGGGTCGGGAAAAGGTTCGTTCCTTTGCTGAGGATCTTGAGGATATCTCGGTTGTTCAGGATGAGATGACGGAGGAAGGACATCGAATACAGATGTCCCTCGCTCCCAAGTCGGACTGATTGAGAAACGAGAAAGGAAGGAAAGAACGGTGGCGTGCAATAGCGGGGGACGGGCAGAGGCTTACTTGTTTTCGTGACCGCTGGAGGCGGTGGCCTCGTCCTTCTCGAGCATGTTCATCACGAAGAATTCCCCCGCCCGGTACGAAGATCGAACCATCGGACCGGATGCTACGAAGGAAAACCCCATCTCTTCCCCTTCCTGTTTGAGTTCATCAAATTCCTCCGGCGGCACAAACCGGTCCACCTCCTTATGTTTTTCGGAAGGACGGAGGTACTGGCCGAAGGTGAGAATGTCACACCCCACGGAGCGTAGATCTCTCATGGCCTGCCGAAGTTCATCCCGGGTTTCATCGAACCCTACCATGATGGAGGATTTCGTGATCTGGTCCGGATCACGTTTTTTCGCGTACTCGAGCACGTCCAGGGATTGGTGGTACCCGGCTCTTGGATCCCGGACCTCAGGTGTCAATCGTTCGACCGTTTCAAGATTATGCGCAAGGACATCCGGTTCGGACGAAAACATAAGATCCATCTGATCACGATTTCCCTGGAAATCGGGGATAAGGGTTTCCACGTAAATGGACGGGTCCAGCTCACGAATCATATTAACCGTTTTGGCAAAGTGTCCCGCTCCGCCGTCCTCAAGATCATCCCGGTCCACGGAGGTGAGTACCACGTATTCGAGTTCAATTTCGGCGACGGCCCGAGCAATTTTGAGCGGCTCAAAGGGGTCAAGGTCCGATTCCGGATGTCCACTGTCCACGTCACAGAACCGACAGCCCCGCGTGCAGGTGTCTCCCATTAACATAAATGTGGCCGTACCGCCTCCCCAGCATTCACTGAGGTTCGGACAGGAGGCCTCTTCACAAACGGTATGGAGGTTGAATTGATCCAGGGTATCTTTAATCTGGGCGAAGTTTTCTCCCCCCGGGGGACGAATTTTCAGCCAATCGGGCTTCGGTCGCGTGGGCATGAATTTCGTGCGGTAAAGGAAAGTTATGTGAGAAGAACAGTCGTCGGAAGCGGAGCGTTTGAATGCACCGTCTTCGAGCAGTACACGCATTCAGCAAACTAATTTTGGTTCATGACGACCAGGTTTTCAAGGATTCTCCGATCCAATTGTTGTTCTTGCAATCGAAAAGGCGTTTGGTATAATGAGTTGTACTTGAAGTTCAATTTTCCTCAGATGGCTTTTCTCGTGCGCGTCGTTAAGCCGGGGGCACAAAAGAGCGTCTGAGGTTATCGGAGAATCTACAGGACAAAAGAGCTATTCATCTGTGAATCACCGGGTGATGTTAGGCTTTGATTTCACTTCACCTTCTCATCACTGAGTTGAACGGTGGTCGCATTAAATCGTTACAAATGTTGGAACATGATCGTTCGATTCATCACCACCGAAACCGAAACGTGCTCGCAAAAACGGGATCAGATGTTCAATAACCGATACAACTCATCACGTCAATCAATTTTGCTCGCGTTTCTTGTAACGATTCTTGTTCTTCCTTCCTCGCTAGCGGCCCAGGACGAGATTGAATACGCCAAACGTCTTGCGGAAGTGGGCTATCCGGAATTCGCACGTCTTCAGCTACAGAATATCGAAAGCGATTATAAGCCGGTCATCCAGGGGTATATTCAACTTCAGAAAGCATCTCAGCAGGAGGATCCGAAAGATCGGGCGAAGATAATTGGGAATTCCCTGAAGCACATCAAGAAATTTGTCGAGAACAATCCCGATCACCGTCGAATTTTCGAGGCCCGTTTCACGTACGCCGAAACGTTGCGAAAAGCGGGGAAGGCCTGGACCGAAGTGTTGAAAGAAGCCGGTGAAGAGGGAAACAAGGAGGCGGTGAAAAAGGGGCTGAAGTCTTTTCAGGAGGCGATTGAGGTTTACAAGACCATTGGGAATACCGCAAAAAAAGACGTTCAGAAGGGGAAAGCTACCTATTTCAAAAATGTAACACACTACGAGATTTCCCGGCTTTATAAGGCGGCGGGGAAAACCAACTCGGTCGTTGGAAAACTGCAGGAAATGGTAAAGGGGGTGGACGATTTCCTCTGGACGCCCTGGGGAAACGGACCACCGGGTAAGCGGTTGAGCCTTTACGCAGCAGTTTCCTATTATGAGCTGTTCCGAATTTATGAAGAACGAGGTGATAAGAAGAAAGCCAAGAAGAATAAACGGCAGGCGGATAATTATTTTGATACGGTCTTGAGCCAGAAGTCAAAACTTCAGGGGGAACAGGTGCAACTATCCCCCCAGCAGTTTCAAATCTGGACGGATCTCGTGCTTCGGGGTTATTATTTCTGGACCAGGGTCTTAAATGACACTGACCTGTACGAGAAGGCGATTTCCAAGAGCGGGGAGGCCCTGAGTGAATTTTCGAAGACAAACAACATTCTTACCCGGGCTCCCGGAGACGCCGTGGATCCGATCAATTTTGCACCGGGAAAGGCGCTTCTCCTGGAACGGGCGAAAGCCTTTTTTCGGACCGCTCAGAAACAGAAGGCGATCGAACTGGCCAACCGTGTGGCAAATAAAGGAGGAGGATGGGGGCAAAAAGCCAAGCAACTCGTCTCTAAATGGGCGAAGATGGTCGGACGATCTATCTCCGTTGAGACCTGGTTGAACATGGTGGACGGAGCGCTGGTTCGGGACCGTTTGCATGAGGCTCTTCTGAATGCACGAAATGGTTTGGGGGCCATTTCCAGTGAAGAGGAGCGGATCCGGTGGAAATGGCAGCTTCTCGATCGAATGGCCCTGACGTATACGAAGCTGGAACGGTGGTACGAAGCCGGGCTCGTCTACGAGCAGATACATGATGAATTTCACGAGGTGATCGAGCTTCCGAAGGAACGGGAGGAGACCGAGGGGAAGGAGATTCCGAAGATCGAAAAAATCCTGCGCGACCAGCAGACCGGCGACGATCAAACGGCGTTTGGCAAGCTTCGAGAAATGATCCCCCGCGCCAACTACCAGGCTGCAAAAAGTTTCGGCTTTGCTCGCCGGAAGACCGGTTTTGATGGCGACGAGAAGAAATTTCAGTCCCTTTTGACCCACCTCAGCCAGAAACATCCGGAAACCAAGTGGGCCGACAAAACGAATTTACTTCTGGGAGACCTGCTTCGACAGAACGAGGCCTATGACAAGGCGATTGAAAAATACAAGGAGACAAAGAAGGGGGGATCGGTCTGGGAGGAATCACAGATTAAAGTCGGGTATACGTACTATCTAAAAGGGAAGTCGCTCGCGGATCAGGATCAAAAGAGCAAAGCGGCGGATGCTTTCGAGCAGTCCATACAGACCTTTCGATCCTATCTTGACTACGCGGACAAGAATCCGGCATCGGATGCGGAGGAACGGAGAAGTCGGGTTTGGGACGCTCTTGACGTAATGTCCTACGCGTACCTGCATGATGCGTACAAAAAGCCAGGAAAGGTTCTGTCGCTACTTACTGACGAAAGGCTCGGTAAGTATGAGTTTGGTGATGAGGTGCATACCAGCGCGATGTATCACAAGATGAATGCTCACCTGAAAATGGGGAACCGGGAGAAGGCCGGGAACGTGGCGGATAAAATGTACGAGAAATATCCGGGATCACAGGATACCATCGACGCACTGGCGGATCTCGCCACGAGGTATGATGATCTTCGGACGAAAGAGAAGAAAAAGGATCAAGTCGACGTAGAGCGCCACAACAAACTCTGGAAAAAATCCTGCTACTATTACTATCGCTGGATCGATCTGAAACTCCGGAAGCAGAAATCGGTTTCCCGTGACACGGTCTTTTCGGTTGCGATCATCCTCAAGAACTACGGGACTCGAACCGGGGATACGACATATCTGAATCGTGCGAAGGAGCTTATCAACACTTTGCTGGAGGGACAATTCAAAGGTCAAAATATCTCACTGACGGCGGGCTCGAAGACACCGCCGGAAAACGAGCTCCGTCAGGAACTCGCCAGCGTGTACGTGAATCTCGGAAAACACGAGAGGGCGGTGGAGATTTACGACAAACTGTTATCGCAATATGGAGAAGATCAACTCCCACCGGGCTGGCTTCTGATGGGACAAGCCGAGCTGTACATCGAACTTTACGATAAGTATCGGAAGGAAAATAACACGTCGAAGAAGAACGAATACCTCAAGAAAGCACGAGAAGTACTGTATAACATGTATGATAAGACGCCAGATTACTCCGATCCCTGGTGGCAGATTCGTTACTATCTCCTTTACCTGGATATTAAGGAGCGGAATCTTCAGAGTGCTCAGAATTCCATCAAGCTTCTTCGCCGGCAGGGGGACAAACCGTTCGGAGGACGAAAAGCGAAGTTTCAGAAACTCGTAAAACAATTGGAGGAGGTTAAACCGGGTCAATGAAAAACGAACCAGTCAAAGGGTCCGACAGCCGAATTCCGATGTTGATTTTCGTCGCGGTGTTCGGGGTTCTGATGGCAAGTTCCGGGATGGCGCAGGCCATCGATCAGGTGGTGCAAAAAGATGGTTCGACGGTCAAGGGAACCGTGACCTCGCTCAGCCTCAGTTCGGTGAGCATAAAGAAGTCGGATGGTTCGACACAGACCATTGATCAATCGAAGGTTGATCGAATCATTTATGGCGATACAACGCCCGCACTCGGGGAAGCCCGCCGTGCGCTCAGCGAAAAACGCTACAAAGTGGCAATTCAGCAGGGGAAACGGGCCCTGCAGCAGGTGGATTCCGGTCAGCTCCGTTCGTTACATCGTCCGCGAGCCGTTGATTTTGTCACAACAGCCTATTTTAAACAGGGGGCGTTTCAGAAGGCGATAGATCTGATCAAAGAACAGCGCGCAAAAGGGGTGGATCATCCACGATTTTATTCGATTGCTCGTACGATGGTTCTCTCCACCGTTTATTCCATTCGCCAGCGTGGAGCGGAGGAGTTTGATCGAGTTATTAAGACGGTTTCGCGTTGGAAGCGACGGGCGAGTAAATATAACGCGACGGATCATCTCAAAGCACGTTTAAAGTTGCTCGGCGCTGAAGCCCGGGAAGAATTTGGCGAATACGAGAAGGCGAAAGCTAAATATGACGCCATTCGGGATTCCGACTTTGAAGAAATTGCACGTCTCGCTACTTCCGGTTACTTTCGGTGCATGGTTCGCAGCGGCGAGAACATTGGTGGAGCGGTCGAAAATTTTGAGCGGCTTCTCGACGGTCCCTTCGAAGGAGATCCACTGATCCGGTCCGGTTATTTGAATGCGAAGGGAGAACAGTATAAAAAGAAGTGGAAAGATCAGAAGGATTCACCCGCTTTGCTTCGGAAAGCGCTTTTTTCGTTTTTGAAAGCGTCCGTGCTAACGTCCACGAAACCGTCCGATCCGACGATTCAGAAGCGTCAGTCCGTTCTGAATGCAGCGAGGACTTATGAAGCGCTGGCCGAGAATGGCCCCAAGAAAGGACAATCTTTCTTTAACAAGCAGGCACGGAATACATACCGGGAACTTACGGAAGTATATCCCCGGACCCCCGAAAGCATTCAGGCCAAAAAACACATTAGCAATTGACTGTTTTTGGAGTTTTGAAAGCAACGTAAGATGAGATGTTTGTTGATGTTTGGTTGAGTTCTCAGTTTCTCGGGATTTTGAGGAGTATCTATTGAGGAGATGCACAGTATGAAAAAATGGCAACCTGTAATTGTTGTTTGTCTGGTCGTGGTCCTGCTCTTTGGTGCCGGTACCCTGATGATCGCTCAGGATAATGGGGGAGGGGATCAAGCGAATCAGCAGGAAGGAGTTTCCGTCTTCGGCCTGATTCATAACGCAGGAGTCATCGGCTACCTGATCGTTGCACTGAGCATTGTTTCAGTGGCACTGATTATCGAACATTTTTTGAGTATTCAGCGTGATAAGCTCATTCCACCCGATCTTGTATCCGAGGTCGATCGGTTGCTTCAGGAGGAGCAATATGATGAGGCGCTCGGAGTTTGTGAAATGGAGCCCACGTTCTTCACCAACGTAATGGCCGCTGGAATCGCTAAAATTGGAATGGGCCTCGACGAAGTGGAAAAATCCGTTCAGGAAGCGCTTAAGTCCGAACAGGTCCGACTTGAGAATAAAATCTCATGGCTGAGCCTGATCGGGAATATTGCGCCGATGCTTGGTTTGCTGGGAACCGTCATGGGTATGATTAATGCATTTCAGCAAATTGCAGCAACTCGGAACCCTCCACCGAGTAAGCTCGCCGGTGGTATTTATCAGGCCCTTGTTACAACGACGATGGGATTGATCGTCGGAATCCCGGTACTTGCGGCTTACTTCTTTTTCCGGAATCGATTGAATCAACTGATTTCGGAAACCGGTCTGGTGGTTGAGGATATTCTCGATCAGTTCAAATATTAATTCGGTGCACGATGAGAAGAACGGTCCTCCATCTGGATGGAAATTGAACGGGTGAGTGAAGAATACGTTTTACTATGTGAACAATCGTTTCGTCCAGGCTTCGGTTTGGGACGGTCTTCAGGTAGATGTGAAATCTGTGTTTGGATTGATCCAACCTGATCTGATCGGGTGGATGTACGCTTGGAATGATTGTTCTACCCGTTTCCCGTTCAGGTGGGGAGCCGAACCCGAACCCACGATCCGGAACGAGGAGGGCGACCAATAACGGGTTCGCCTTCTTTACCAACTTCGATTTATAAGTAAAGACCAATGGCAACACCAAAAAAAGACGATGACGGAGCTCCGGAACCGGTCGAAATGGAGATGACTCCCATGATCGACGTGACGTTTCAGTTGATCGTGTTCTTTCTGCTGGTGATGGATTTTTCCTCTCAGGATCTGGTGCCTCTGAAACTGCAAACGGCCAAGGAACCAAAACAGCAACAGGAACAAAATCCATATACCATAACGGTAAACATTGCCCATAAACCTGGCGTGTCCTGTCCGGATTTCAGTATGGACAAGGAGTCCGATAAGTTCCACAAGGTCTGCCGCCGGCCGAAGCACTGGTTGTTCTTTGCTCGAGGTGAAAAGTTTGAATTTAATGAACAGGGCAAAGAGGAATTGATCAGTCTGCTGAAGTCGGAGGCGCAGCAGCAGATGGAAGGAAATTACAGTG
This sequence comes from uncultured Planctomycetia bacterium, assembly GCA_964606115.1. Classification (GTDB taxonomy): domain Bacteria; phylum Planctomycetota; class MHYJ01; order CAYXQY01; family CAYXQY01; genus CAYXQY01. The sequence goes on from CAZSFH010000024.1 coordinate 8,460, forward strand.
AGGTGCCGCTCATCATACGAGCGGATGCTCGGGCCCCCTGGGGGCTCGTGCAGCGGGTTATGCAGACTGCCGCTGATCCCAGTGTACGAATTTTCAAAGTTAAACTTGCGGCTAAAATTGAACAACCAGATCAATGACAGGAGGTTCCCATGCAAGGTGAAGAAGTGGAAATGGACATGACGCCAATGATCGACGTGTCCTTTCAGCTGTTGATCTTTTTTATCCTGACGATTAATTTTCCCGTTCAGGAGGGGAATCTGAGTACGTTTCTCCCGAAAAATAAAGGAATGCAGAAGACCAAGAAGAAAAAGAAACAGCTGGATGAGTTCAAGATAACCCTCCACTACGACCCTGCTCAGAGGAGTACGGCGATAAGTATATCCGGACAAGATTTTGGTCCCTGGCCGGACGGAAAGGAAATTACGGATGCCGAACAAAATGGAATCGCTCAGGAGGCGATAAGCACATATAAAACCATTCAGAGCCAGGATCCGGATCAGAGTCCGCCTGTGAAAATCGACGCAAAATCCAACGTCCCATCTGGTCGTGTGATCACGGTCCTTGATATCATGAAGGCAAACATTCTTGATAAGTTTGAGGGAGCAAAATTACAGTGGACCGGAAACGTCAAACAAGAGTGGGGAGGTACCCAGTAATGCCTGGTGTCGATACACCAGAATGAACTCGTCCAACTTCCAATTTCTGACGGCTCATCCTCTCTTGCTTTGCTGCCTTTCTTTATCTTCTCCCGGCCTTCGAATATTCCTTACACGGTACTTTTCGGCATACCTACAATCATCCCTCGAGGGAGATGGAGAGATTGAATTGACGGGAAAGTATACTGGCAAGTTCTTTGTAGTCATGGATATAATAGTCCGGTCTCAGATCTTCTTTCTCGTCCTTTTGACGAGAGGGTTCGTCCTGTTCAGGTTGATCACCGGTGTCTCGATCAAATAGCACCGTGACCATTCCTACCTGATTGGCGGGTTTTATATCCTTTTCGGGCCGGTCTCCAACAAATATTGCTTCTCCAGGGGGCGTGTCGGATTCCTCGAGTGCGGTTTTAAAGAGTTTTGGGTTGGGTTTTGAAATACCGACCTGCTCGGATATATAGATTTCATGCGGGTCAAAATATGGGTAGACCCCCAGGCGGAGCAGTTTCTCGGCTTGTTTGACGGACAGACCTTCCGTTATGATTCCGGGTTTCTCCGGAATCCGGGATTCGTTCAAGGCCTGCAGGAACGATTTGACGTTTAAGAACGGTTCAAGCTGCTCATGCTTGGTTCGGTGGTAGGCGATGACCGCCGAAGCGATTGCAATATTTTTGTTCACATCCTTCAGTGCATTGTCCGGGAGTCGAAGCAGGAGTTTGTTGTAATGATACGGATAGTTTGAAGAGAATTCCCTTATGACTTCCTGTAACTCTTGAAACAATGATTCCGGTTCGGCGTCGACTCCAATATCAACCAGAGCTTGAACACTGTTCCAGCGTGCCGTGCGAGCGAATTCCGTCGTGGAGTAAAGTGTGTCGTCGATGTCGAAAAAAAGTCGGGTGAGGGAGAGGGTCTCCGGTTCAGACATTGCTCTGGAGTGGAATGGGTATCAAGCCAATGAGGAGATACGGTCGTCTTCTGAAATTAAGACTACTTCGACGAGCGGTTTGAACTTTTCTGGTTATCGGTCACCCCGGAAGAGGAGGTGGATCCAAACGCTTCCCGTTCCCGTTCGGCGGTGTTGATAATTTCCACGCGCACCAGAATCTGCAGTTCCTGGGAGGCGTCCACGTCCGTGGTCTCCTTGAACAGCGCCCCGACCACCGGCAGGTTCTTCAACACCGGAATCCCGTGCTCCTTGGTCAGCGTCTCGCCCCGGGTCAATCCGCCCAGCAGCAGAGCTCCCCGGTCCGGAATCCGCACCGTGCTCTGTACCTGACGGTACCTCACCTGGGGCAGCTGAATTCGCACCGGCGGAATCCCCGGTATCGGTAAAAACAGCACGTTAAACGTCCGGATCTGGATTAACCGGGCAATCGAGGGCAGTACCTGCAGGGTCACGTACTTGCGGTCAAAACTGATAATCGGACGCACGTCCAGCACCAGACCCGTCTGCACCACCCCGATCACCGGGTCAAACGCCGTCACGTTCGCCGCCGGGGTCACGTCCACGTCCTCAATAAACGCTCGCTGCTGGGAAATATTAATGTTGGCCCGCTGGGTGTTAAACAGCGTGAAATGCGTCGAATCAATCACATACGCCCGCTCGGACTTCTGCAGCGCCCTCAAAACGATGTTGTAATCCTGCCCGTCGAACACTTCGTACACCGCTCCCAACCCCCCCGAATTTGTAATCGTCGCCTGTCCGGGACCGGGCGGGTCCGTCTGGGCTCCCGCCTGGGAGGCCGGATTCTGAAAGTTGGAACGGAACCGCAGGTCCACCCCCGGATCCCCGCTCTGCAGGTTCGTGGTGTTGTTGTTCTGCCCGAACACCCCGGTCCCTCGCGGGCCCGAGTCCTCGGATCGCTGAATCCCGGGCGCGTTGTTGGACAGATCTCGAAACTCCACGCCCAGACTCTCCAGAAATTCGTCCCGCACCAGAATAAATCGCACCGACACGTTCACCATCGATCCGGCAAACGCTCGCACGTCCTCCACAAACTTGTTCACCTCCGCAAGCACCTCCGGCGTGTTCCGCACAAACAGCATCCCGTTGTAGGACTGCCGGAGACTGGCCCCCGGCCGGTCCCAGCTGTCCGGGGCCACGTGAGTCTTGATCAACCCCGCAAGATCAATCTTCTTTTTGGCCCCTCCTTTCTTGACCTTCGCCTTCGCCGCACGGGTCACCGTTTTTCCCGACCCGGTTTCCTCGTCTCCGGTCTCCACCGGTACCGTCTTCGTACGCTCGGTCTCGGCCCCCGAGGACCCCTCGTCCGAAAACTGCACCGACAGATCCTCCAGGCTCGATCCTTCCTCCTGCTTCTTCGCGTACCCCTGTTCCAGTCCCAGCTTGTTGGAACTGAAATTCGGCACATTGTTCAGCAAATACACCAGATCACGGGTCCGGAAGATCTGCAGCTGCATCTCCGGCTGTACCTCACGGGGCGTGGTCACAAACACCGAACCGTGCCGCAGATCGTAGGTCAACCCGTACTTGCGGGTCAGAAGCGACAGCGCGTTCTTCAGCCGAAGATCCTTCAACACCACCGTCCGCTTGCGCTTCGCACGCTCCCGGGCCTGCTGGTCGATCGCATAGGTCAGCCCGTGCTTCTCACGCAGCCCCTCCAGAACCTGATCCAGACGGGCGTCCACGTACTCCAGGTTCGTTTTCCTGGTCTCCAGCTTCTGCTTCAACGAAAAAATCGACTGCTCCTGCTGAGCCTCCGGCTCCGGCGAAATCGGCCCCAGACGCTTCGCCCGCTTGTTGATGATCTCCCACTCCTCCTCGCTGGGATACCGAATCAGCTCATCGTAGGGAATCCGCTTCTCCAGCATCCGCTTCTTGTAATTTTTCCACTGCTCGGTCCGCTTGCGCCGGTACTCCTCCTTCCACTGCTGGTCGTAGGCCTTCCGGGCGTCCTCACGGAGGGACCTGGCGGCCTCAAAATTGGGATACTTCGACAGAATCGTGCTGGTGGTCTCAATGGTCTCCTGATACCGCTGCTCCTGAAAATGGATGATCGCACGCTCCATCAACCGGTCGGTCCACTTGATCTCCCGCAGCAGCCGCTCACGCTCCTCCTCCACCGACTTCTCACGCGCCTTCTCCTGCAGCTTCTTCTGGATCTGCTCGGCACGTCTGGTTTTCAGCCGGCGGGATTTTTTTAGCAGCTTTTCGGTTTTGGTTTGAAAATTCTGAAACGTCTCCGAGTCCATCCAGGCGGCCCCTTTCAGTCGCACCTTGAGCGTCTCCAGAATGTCGATCGCTTTCTTATATTCCTGATCCTTCATCAGCGACCGAACCTCCTTGAGCCGGGACTGAACGTACTGCCGGTTCTGCTCAATGCGGGCCTGAAAACGTTCCTCCTGCTGTCGGCCCCGTCCCGAAAACTCCCCTTCCTCGCCGAGAATGTTCAAAATGGAATCCTTCAGCGTCCGGGCCCGGGCCAGGGACGGTTCCCGATCCAGGGCGTTGTTGACGTGCTCGAGGGCCTTCTGCAGGTTGCCTTTCTCAAACAGCGTGCGGGCTTTCTGATACTCGGCCCGGGCGGCGCGGCGGTTGGTCTCCTGGGCCTTCTGAACTTTTTTCTCCGCCTCCTTGAGGCGGTCCTGATAGCTTTTTTCCGGCCTGTCCTCGGATTGTTCCGCCTGTTGTGTCTGTTCAGGCTTCTCCGTTTCTTTCGCTTGTTGGTCTTCTTTTTTTTCTTCTTTCTGCTGTTTTTCTTCTGTCTGCTGCTGCTCCTCCTGTTTTTGTTGCTCCTCCTGTTTTATTTTATCGTCCTGTTCTTTTTCTTCTTGGGCTACCTGCTTCGCGTCCTGGTCTTTTTCGCTGTCTTCCGATTGCTGTTTCTTCTCCTTTTTTTTCTCTTCGGGCTTTTCTTCTTTTTCTGATTTTTCTTCTTTTACGGGTTTTTCTTCCTTCGTTTCTTCAACTTCTT
>CAZSFH010000024.1:13150-19778 GCA_964606115.1 uncultured Planctomycetia bacterium
TCAACTTCTTTTTCTTTGGACTGTTCTTGGTCCTGGCGTTGTTCATCTTTTTCTGGCTTGTTTGTGGTCTTTTCCGATTCGGCCGTGGTTTCTGAATCCGATTTGTCATCTGAAGGTTGCTCCGAATCTTCCGATTTGGATTTGGACGGTTCGGAAGGTTCCGTGTCTTTCTTAGCGGCTTGATTTTTTGCTATCTCTTTTTGGTCCTGACGTTCAGCAGTTTTACGGTTCGATTTTTCTTCCTGATCTGAAGGTTCAGATTTTTTCTTCTTTTTTTGTTCCTTTTTTTCACTCCAGCTGAGGGTGGAGGAGTCAGATTTTTTTTCAGCTGTTTCTGTTTTTTTCGTCTCTTTTTCCTTTTTTTTCTGAAATTCAACCGTTTTTTGTTCCGTTCTTTCCTCCTGATTGGAAGGTTCCGTTTTTTCTTTCTTCTTTTGGTCTTCTTTTTCACTCCAGCTGAGGGTGGAGGAGTCAGATTTTTTTTCAGCTGTTTCTGTTTTTTTCGTCTCTTTTTCCTTTTTTTTCTGAAATTCAACCGTTTTTTGTTCCGCTTTTTCCTCCTGATTGGAAGGTTCCGTTTTTTTCTTCTGCGTCTGATCTCCTTGTTTTTCCCAGCTAATCGTTTTGCTATGGTCGTCGGAAGAATCGCTGGCCTGGCTGCAGGTAACGAGTGTGAAAACCGAAACAGCTAAGGTGAAAAAAAGAAGACGGCTCATCCAGTTTTGAGGGAGAAGCGATTTAAAACCCTGCATCAAACACCCTCCTCAGTGATTTTATCTTTGAAAAGAGACAAGAAACCAGGACATCTCACATAAGACTGAACAACACGTTCAACCTGTGATTGGAAGTCGATTTTCGAAAACCATGAACCCATTTCCGTGGAAGTTCACGGGGTTTTGAGAACATCATAAAACTTTTATCTTGAATCAATCAAGGGTGAGTTCCTACGTATATCGTTGATTCATCGATATGATGTGAGCAGACCAATAATATATTAAAAAGGAAGAAAAATCAATTGAGGACTGCTCCTTTCGGTGTTGTTTTCTAAAAACGCCCATGATCATTAACGAAGAAAAGATGTTGAGAATGCGCATTTCGTTCGCTGACATGTAAGGAGACTGCTGAAAAGAGGCACGACGTCAGCGAAACGAGTTGCGTCGAAGAGCGGTGAGTCCGCCACAGGGGAAGCCGGCTGAATATCGCCGGGGAGGATTTGGCAGAGAGGTTTTGCGGAACTCGTTTGGTCTCAGGGAGATCATATTGCAATAGAAATCTCCGGAGGATTGCGGCTTCTTGACGATGCACTTTCGGCATCGCCTTCGGATCCGTGATTCACGGAGACCTCCATTGCAGTCTGCGGACGAAGCAAGGATTTTCTGGAGACTGATGGAACGGTGATCAATCTCCGAGAGCGCAACGCGAAACAGCCTTCATTGAGACCGGCTGGATCGGAAAGCCGAAGCATATGTTGATGGGTGAGGCATTCCGGGAAGGTTGTTCCGAAAGCTGCTTGTGGGTAAACCCGCTCGGGTGACGAGGGAGCTGGAGGCCGCTCTCGTTGGGTGTTGTCCCATCCCTGCTCTACTTGAGGGCGATCTAGAGGACACCTTCTTCCTCGGCGAATTCGAACAGGGTTTCAATTACGTTCTGCTGTTCTTCGTTCGTCAGATCGGGATACATTGGGAGGGAAACGTTCTGGCGGAACGCCGAGGTGGTGTTTGGAAAATCTTCATCGGAAAGGCGCACATAACGATGGAGCGGTTTGTACACCGGACCCTGGATCTCGATATCCTTTTCGAGAAAATGATTCTCCATGACGTGACGATCCATAGGGCCGCTTCCGATGACGAAACGGTGATAAACGTGATCACCTTCCGTACGATCGACCGGGAGACCGACGGGGGCTTCCTGGAGTGCGGACAGGTAATTCTTCGCAAGTTCCTGTCGACGGTCAATGAACTGATCCAGTTTCTGGAGTTGAGCCCGTCCGATGGCCGCCTGGAGGTTGTTCATTCGATAGTCATAACGAACCCGGTAGTCCTCGCGGCGTTCGGCTTCTACCAAATCCGAAGCGTTATTATAAATTTCCTCGTCATCCGTAAGGAGGATTCCACCTTTCCCCGTGGAAAGAAACTGATCATCATCGAAGGAGGCAATCGCGACGTCCCCGATCGATCCCACGTTTTTTCCGTGCAGCTCCGTTCCGAGGGCCATGGAACAGTCTTCCACCACCGGAAGACCGAGTTCAAGGATTTCGTCAACGGGGGCCGGGTGGCCGAACATGTGTGCAACAATGATGGCTTTTGTTTCGGGTTCCAGCACTCCTTTCACGGAGTACGGATCGATATTATACGTGTCGGCGTCAATCTCCACGGTACGGGGGGTGGCATCCTGATAATGAATCGCGTGCATCATGGTTGCCCAGGCATAGCTGGGAAGGACGACACGATCTTCCGGATCGATTTCGATACTGGTCAGAGCAAGGTGGAGAGCAGCGGTTCCGGTGGAGGTAGCAATGGCATGGGATACTCCGATTTCGTCGGCCATTTCCTCCTCAAAGGCTTCTACTTCTTCTCCCGAGCCCAGGCGACCGGATTCATATACACGTTCCGTTGCTTCCTCTTCCTCTTTGCCAAAACTTGGTTTCGAGTGCTCAATCAAGCTCATCGTAATTTTCCTTAATGAATTCTATAGCAGCGAATGAATCATTCACAATCAATTCACTCCAGTCCCGTGACGGACCGAACAGGGAAAATGTTCTTATGAGTTCAAAGGACAACTTAAACTCCTTGCCGCTGTCAGACCGGTATGATCCGGCGGAGTGAATCAGATTGCAAATGAACAACAACGATAACATGGCAATGTGTTGGTTTCAAATTCCCTTTTATATCGAGGGATATGATTGAATTATGATCTGCTGACTGCTTCAAGGTTCAGTCGCCTTGTAAGAACCGGGACAATTCGTTCAGGAGATGCGCTCTGCACAGGAAGGATCATCGAACTCCGGATTGTTCACCTTTTTGCTGACCGGATAACGTTCCATCTTTGAGGACTGGTAAGGGGTGAGAAAGGATAGGAGCCGGTCCGGCTCGGAGCTTGGGTCGAGCCAGGTTTCATATCGGGAGGGATGGAGGATGACCGGCATCCGGTCATGTACGGGGCGGATCAGTTCGTTCGGTTGAGTTGTCAGAATCGCACAGGATTTTGTGGTTTCCTTCTCGTTTTTACCGGTCCATTTCTCCCAGATGCCAGCAAAGGCGAACGGGGATCCGGACGTAAGGCGAATCAGAAATGGTTGTTTCTCACCATTTGTACGTTTCCACTCGTAAAAACCGGTTGAGGGTATCAGGCATCGACGTTTTTCAAATGCGTTGCGGAACATCGGTTTCTTATCCACCGTTTCCGAGCGAGCGTTAATCGGCTGAGGAACGTCCTCCGGGTCGTCCGCCCAGGAAGGAACAAGTCCCCAGTGGAAATGGCCCCCCGACCTGTAATTTTCACCGGATGCGTTACGTCGGATAGCTGGTATGGACTGACCCGGAGCGATGTTATAACGGGGTTCAAATAGAATGGGGTCGGAAAGGTCAAAGGATTCCGATAGCTGTTCTCCGTTGATGTCCAGTACGAACCGTCCACACATAACGAAAATTTTATTTTTTGCGAAGATTGTGGTACTATAGTTCCGTTGATATGTTATAAATCAGGTTTATATAATTTTTAAAAGTTGCGCCGATGACAGTCGAGCGGTCATCTTCAGGGAAAGGAACTGAAATAGAGTCGGATGATCGATATCGTACGGAGGACCAGCGAAAGAGGGTTACCTTTGGACAGATCGCTCTTGATCTGGGTTTCATCACTTCTAAGGAGCTAAAAGAGGCACTTCTCCTCCAGAAAAAAGCCCGGACCCTCGAGCGGGAGACCCCAAAGCTGGGTAAAATTCTGGTCAAAAAAGACTATATGACCAAGCGTCAAGCACGTGAGGTCTTCCGGGTTCAGGGACGGAGAGGGGGCCATACGGAAATTGAAGGGTTCGAGTTGCAGAAGAAGATCGGCAAGGGTTCAATGGGGACGGTGTTTAAAGCGCGTCAGCTCAGTATGGACCGTACCGTCGCACTTAAAATTCTTTCCCCAAAACTGGCCGTCGATGACGAGTACATTGAACGTTTTTTTCAGGAAGCAAGGACCGTTGCGAAACTGAATCACCCCAATATTGTTCAGGGCATCGATGTGGGCGAATCCAACGGGGTGCATTATTTTGTCATGGAATACGTGGATGGGCCCACGTTCAAGGAAATTCTGGATCGGGGGGGGGCGATGGACCAGGGGCGAGCGCTGAAATATGCAATTCAGATTACAAAGGCTCTGAAACACGCCCACCGGCATCAGATGATTCACCGGGATATTAAACCCGAAAACATGATGATCAATTCATCCGGTAACGCGAAACTCTGTGATCTGGGGTTGGCCCAGGTGCTTACCGGGGACGAGACCAAAAACGCGGGGCTTGGAACTCCGAATTACATTTCTCCCGAACAGGCTCAGCGGGTTTCCGATTTGAACATTCAGACGGATATTTATTCGCTTGGCGCCAGTTTTTATCACATGCTCACAGGGCGGGTTCCGTATCCGGGAGACTCCGGCAAAGAAGTTGTTCGCAAGCATATTCAGGATCCGCTTCTTCCTCCTCAGGAGGTGAATCCCGAGCTTATTGATCAAACCAATCGTGTGGTGGTTCGGATGATGAAGAAGGACCGTTCCCAGCGGTACCAGAATCCACAGCAGCTTCTTGACGAACTTCAGGAAGCTCGGGAAGCCTTCGAAAAGAAAGAAAAAGGAGTTGAGGAGGAAGAAGACCAAAAGGAGAAAAAGAAGGGACCAACCCGACGTTTCCGGCGCAGGAGACGCTAAAAGACCTCATCAGAAAAGGATCGGTCCCCTCGAAACCAATTTGAGATTCCCCTCTTCCTCCCTGTGCTCTCACAGTATGTCAAAAATGTTTACGTTTTTTGTAAACCGCATCAGTTCTTTCCTTTATCAAACGCCAATAAATAATATATATAGTAATTTATTTTATGACCATTCCATTTATGGGTCTTATATGGAGTTGGTATAATGTTTGCAATAATTGGATATTGAAGACATCAAACCACAACCCTGGCGCACGATCCTAACGGAGGCGGGGAAGGTCACTACCACCCTCACAAGCGAGGAAAGGGGACATTTTCACGAATGTTCCCCTTTCCTTTTTTTATTGATGGACGGCCGGGTCCTGGTTAACAGGGGAGCTACAGGGCTTGTGATGACGGAACGTGAGACAACGGGAGGTTCCTGAGGGGTCCCGGTTACAGGGTATGTCGAATGATATCGATGACGTGATCAAACTTATTGGGGCCGAAGGGGGGTATGATATAGAGACCCTCGATGTGTTCACGTGCTTCGTCGATCAGTTTCAACGTTAGATCCATCCCCAGTTTTCTTGCGTCTTCTTTGGTGTTCGTTTCCTCAAATTTTTCGACCACCTCGTCCGGTACGACGATTCCCGGAATGCTTCCGGAGGCGAAGAACCGGGCGTTCCCTTTGCTCGTAATGGGAAGCAATCCCACGAAACGGCGAATTCCCATTTCTTCCGTTTCCTCGAGGTAGTCGTAAATCATGTCCGAACTGTACAGGGGTTGAGAGAACGAGAATTGCGCTCCGGCCTTGACTTTCTTTTGCAGCCATTTTATCTGAGCGGTCATGTTGCGGCCCGGAGCGATACCTCCACCGAAATAAAAATTCGTGGGTTCTTTGATTTCCGATTCATTGAACAGACGCCCCTGATTCATATCATTCATCAGTTCCATAAGTTCCACCGACGACTTAATGTCGGTTACGTGCTCCGCATACTTGTCGTGCTCACCAACGTCGGGATGGTCACCCGTAACGGCGAGCACTCCGTGGACTCCGGCGTGGTGCATACCCAGCAGAAGACTCTGGAGGGCAATCAGATTCCGGTGGGTGGAACCGAGGTGCATGACCACGGGAATTCCGGTCTCCTGCTGGAGCTTGGTGGAGGCCACGACCGGATCGATTGCAACTTTGGCCGCGGCGTTATCCGGGACGTCAAACAGGGAGATCCCCTCTCGGGCAAGCCGACGGGCACCGTCAAGGTACTCTTCCATGGTCATCGATACGGACGGTCTCATCTCCACGCTGATCACGATGTCTTCCTGGTCTTCGATGACTTCTTTGACAGGGTTCTCCACGGAGACAGATTCGTCTCCGGTGGCCGATTTGTCGAAGACACGAATTGTGGAGACCGGTTTTCGTTCAACCGGCACGGGCTGTTCCTCGTCAATGGTGTCTCGTAGAGTTCGGATGTATTCGGGATCCGTACCGCAACATCCTCCCACAATGACCGCGCCGGCGTTGATCCACCGGCTGCAATAGGTGCGAAATTGTTCCGGGTCCTCGGAGAAAACCATCCGTCCACGGTCAAGCTCCGGGGAACCGGCATTGGCCTGAGCGATCAGGGGAGCGGAGGTCACTTCGCCGATGAGCTTGAGTGTTTCAAGAATGTCGTACGGGCCGCGGCAGTTTGCCCCGATTACGTCCGCGCCGAGTCGGTCCATCCGCTGAGCGATCTGTC
>CAZSFH010000025.1:0-19591 GCA_964606115.1 uncultured Planctomycetia bacterium
CGGGAACTCGTGAAACATTTGCAGGAAGAAGGCCTGGAGGCATTTTTATAAAGGTCCCGGTATGAATCGGCAAGACTCCGCACACGACGAAGCACCGGACGTTCTGTATCATGAACTTGATCTTGATGATCTGCTTCGTCGTTCGTGTGAGGGCGACTCAGGGGCGATTGAGCAATTGTACTACACGCATCGTGATCGTCTTCTTCTTTATACCTGGGTCATGACCGGTGATCACGAGACGGCGGTACGCTGTGTGAAACAGGTGTTCTCCCGGGTGTTCAGGGAGCTACAGAAGGTCGGGTCGGACGAGGTTCTGATTCATCTGTTTCGAGCGGTTCGGTCTGCGCTGGTTGATTCCGGCGGGCCGGACCCGAGTGGTTCGGTGGATCTAAAACTCTCCTCGGACACGATCGGGAAGGAAGGGGACTGGACCGGTTTCTCCACGGAGATTTCAATCTCGCCCGAGCAGGAGGAGGTCATGAACGTTCTCCTCCGCCTTCCCGAGTCCCTCCGGGACGCCGTGGTCCTCCGGATGCTGTTTCGTTTTTCCCGGGAGGAGGTCGTTCAGATTCAGGATGCCCCGCCGGAAAAAGTTAATGTTCGTCTCGATGAAGGACTTCAGCGCCTCAGGACCCAGCTACTGGCAACGGAAGCAAGGTCACGAGAAGATCAATCCTGTTCGATGGCGCACGAACGCACGTGGTTGAACCGGCTTCTGCAGGATCACAACGCTTCCGAAACGTCCCGACTCGAGCGGCATCGTCGGACCTGCGATGACTGTCAGGCGATATACGACGACGTGAAACGTGAGTTGTCTCGGGTCGGAGAGCTAGGAGATTTGACCTTGCCTCCGTTTCCGAAGGGGGATGAGAGTGATCTCTTGTCGGAGGCCCGAGAGGCAGCACAGCACCTGGCGTCCGAGGAGACAGATCAACGAGCAATGGATGCTGATCTGTATCAGGTGCTCTGGTTGCTCCCCTGGGGTGTGCTTCTGGTGGTTGTCGTTTCGTTGCTGCCGCTATTCTTTCAGAACAGGGATCGGAATCAAAATCGTTCCGGAGACGCTGTTCAAACGGATTCGAAAACGAGCCGAACCTTAACGTTGCAAACGAAGAACCGGAAGCCGGTGTCGAAGCTGATTCTGTTGTTTCGGATTCCACCGACACAGTCGATTACCCGGATTATTCCGGAAGACGAATATCGGAATGCTCGTGTCGACCGCCGAACCTTGAGAGAAGAAGAGGAGTCATCCGCTGAAGATCCTCGGGAAGAACGGGTCCGTATACGTTTTGCGGAAGCTTTTCCCGTCGGTGAAGGTGCCATTGCAAAGATACGGATGACGGCAACGAATTCTTCCGATGGTGTACCCCTGCAAATTCAGGTTCTCCAGGCAAGAGGTCCGGACGGATTTCCGGTCGATGCGGAGATTACGCTGAACTGAACGTCGTCGGATAGCACAAAAATGTGTCCTCTGGCTCGACGCCTGCGGATCTTCCTTTTAAAAACTATTTTTCCTCCAGGAAATCGGATCCGGGATTGACCATGGTCCGGGCCTTCTCGATCAGTTCCTGATTGTTTTTCCAGGGTTCCGAATCCCAGTAATTCCCGGCTTTGTCGAGAAGGATTCGGACCAGAAGGAGATCTTTCTTTTTCGGTTCCGCTTCCTGGTTTTTTATTTTCTTGACGACTGATCGAAGTTCGTCGATCAGAATGACGACTTCTCGACTTTCTTTCGCCGTCCTCATCAGGGAAAGATAGAAGGAAGCACGAGATTCACCGGTCTTCATGGCTTTCTTGAGCCATTTTTTAGCGAGACGGTTTTTTCTGTTGAGGTAAGCGACAAGTCCGAAGGCGTACGTCTTCTGGGTCGTATGATTTTTACTGTCGGCGCCGGCGAGTTTGAAACGCTCCTCCAGGGAAAGTGACAGTAAAGATTTGGAGGTGGAGATTTTATCACTGAATTTGATTTCCAGCTTATTCCCTTCTCGACCTGCGAGACGACCTTTTGATCGACCCTCCGTGTCGACTTTGTAGGTTTTGCCTTTCTTGGCCGCCTGGGTAATTCCCGCGTCTAACTGTTTCCGGTAATATTTCAGGATTCGAAGGTCTTTTTGGTACCCGTCAAGACGACGTCGGAACGAGTCGATCGGTATCTTTTCCGATACGTTTTTGATTTTCTTCTTGATGGGGGCTGTTTTGACGTCAAATATACTTTTTTCATCAAGTGGAAGGCTCTGTTCAAACGTTTGCTGGAAGGAGAGATACGTGGAGAGGGAGTTTGAAATAAGTTTTTTTAGATGGTTTTCCTGTTTTTTTTCAATGGTTGTCAGTAACTTTTTCTGTTTGGTAACCAGCTCGGGCGTGATTTTTTTCGAGATCAGGTCGTTCATGCTGCTGGCTACGTTTCGAGCCTTCTCCAGTTTCTTTTTCTCCACCAACTTCTGAATGGTGTTTTTCTTTTGTTCAAATCGAGAATGGATGGTTTCAAGCAACTGTTTCTTCTTGTCTTGCACCTTTTTCCATTGCTTGGTGTTCATAAACAGGTTTGGATATTCATCGAGCCGTCTGTAAGCTCGGGCTAGCTGGTTCTTTTTTCGGGCATCGACGAAGTCCGGTTTGAAGGATGATTCATACTGTTCACGCGCCTGTTCCTTGAGAAATTTCTTCTTGAGCTTTTTGGCTCTGAATCCCCAGCTCTCATAATTGTATTTCGCGATGAAGTCATCCAGTTCCTTGCTCAGGTCGTTCACGGCGTTCACGTTTCCCTCAAACTGCTCGACGGACGATTTCAGGCTCTGAAACCATTTTCTCGCCTCTTCATCGGTTTTATCTGAACGATTTCCATCTGATTCGGTATTGGAGGAGCCGTTTTCCGTCTGGTTATCGTTATTGTGATCCGGGTTCGACGATTTGTTTTTCGAGTTATCTTGTGAGGAGGAGTCCCTTGTCTCATTATCGGATTTTTCACCGGTTGTTATGGAAGTATTTTCAGTTTCCTTCTGATCATTTCCTCGCTGCGTCCTTGAGTTTGAAAGGAAAACAACGGCCGTTAGAGCCACGAGCGCAGCGACGAGAATTCCCAGTGATTTTGTGGAGAGCCACTCGTCCTGAATACTGTCAAGAATGTTTCCGGAGGGGGCCTGGTCGGACCGGGAATCCGGCGGTTCGTCGGCTGAGCGGGGAGACCGGGCATCCGGTTGGCGTCCTACGTAGGTTGGCTCCCGACCGGCTGAAATGCGTTTGAGATCTCCCAGAAGCTGTTCCGGTTTCTGGTATCGATCATTCGGATTTTTTTCCATCATCTTTTGAATGACCATGTCCATTTCGCGGCTGATCTCCTGACGGCGTTTCCGGGGGGGGACCAGATCTTCCGTGATATGCTTCGTCATGATCTCAGCGGAGGTTTTTCCTTCGAACGGAACCCTTCCGGTCAGTATTTTGTACATGCTACCGCCGAGTGAATAGATATCGGTGCGAATGTCAATATCCTCTTTTCCCTTGGCCTGTTCAGGAGACATGTAATAAGGGGTTCCCACCGATGCGCCGGTTCGGGTCACGGATTTTGCTTCATCTTTGGTTTTTTTCGCGAGTCCGAGATCACATAATTTAACGACTCCCTCCCGATCAATCATGATGTTTTCCGGCTTAATGTCCCGGTGAACCAGGCCGTTTTCATTTGCGTGAATCAGCGCGCGGGAGATTTGTAAGCCGATATCGATCACTTGGTCTTCACTGAAAAGCCCTTCGTCTTCAAGAATTTCGAGGAGGGTTTGGCCATCGACAAATTCCATTACGAAATAATACAATCCGTCGTGTTCCCCGACATCGATTCCCCGTATGATGTTTTTGTGGTCCAGCCGGGCCACGGTCCTGGCCTCTCGAAAGAATCGTTTCAGGAACTGCTTGTCCTTCTGGATGGAGGGGAATAATACTTTGATAGCCACGTCCCGGTTTTTACTTTTCTGGCGCGCTTTATATACGGCCCCGGTTCCGCCTTCACCGAGTTTTTTGATTAATTTGTAGCCCGGGATCCGATTCCGATCACTTTTTTTTGCCTGGGTTCGAGCGATTTCGTCCGCTTCTTCTTCGGTGATGAATCCTTCTCGAAGAAGAATGTCCCGGATGTGGACGGATGAGCTTGCCCGATCCCCTTGCTCGTCCCGGATCTCAAGGCTTTTCTCAAGCTCTTCACGGGTGATAAATCCCTTTTGAAGGGCGATTTCCCCGAACTTTTTTGTGTTGTGATCCTCCGCCATTCCCGTTTCCGCTTGCAATCTCTTAGTGATTTATTTGAATCAGCCGGGAATTCAGGTATTCCCCCGGACTGAACGCTTAATATGAATTTTTACAAAACGGATCAACTACCGATCCGACGTTCGACCAGGATCGGATCGTCCACGGAACAGTTTCATGCAGACGGGGGTTCTAAAAAATGTTCAGCAATCTGAACCGTGTTTAGAGCCGCTCCCTTACGTAAATTGTCTCCCACACACCACAGTGCCAGACCTCCCGGCAGTCCATGATCCTTCCGAAGCCGACCGACGAACACCGGATCACGACCCGCGGCGTTGATCGGCTGGGGGTAGTCCGCACGTGTGCCATCTTCAACCGGTTGGACGCCGGGAAATTCAGAAAGGGTCTCCAGGACGTCCGAAAGAGAAAAATTTCGATCTTCAAGGGACAGGTGAACTGCCTCCGCGTGACAGACGGACACCGGAATTCGAGCACAGGTCACGGAGATCTCCAGCTCGGGTTCGTTCAATATTTTTTGCGTTTCCTGAACAACTTTTGCTTCTTCTCCAGTTGCTTCGCCGAATGGCACCTCCGTGTCTGAGCCGTGAGGGATAAAGGGAAGGACGTTCCGATGGATCGGATCACGGAATTCAGAGGTCGGGGAGAAATTCCCGCCATCGCTGTCGCTTTTTGAAGTCTGCTCTTCGAATTCATCGAGTGCCTGACCACCCGCTCCGGAGACGGATTGATACGTTGTGACGACCACCCGTTCCAGTCCGAACTGATCAAGAAGAGGTTTCAGGACCATGACCAGCTGAGAGGCGGAGCAGTTTGGATTCGCAATTGGATTGGCGTTTCGAACCTCCTCCGACCAGTTGACCTCGGGCACGACGAGTGGTGTGTCCGGATCCATCCGGAAGGCGGAGGAGTTATCCACCACCAGGACCTCATTCCGAACGAGTTCGGGAGCCAGCTGTTTACTGAGATCACTACCTGCGCTGACCAGGGCGAGATCGATGTCGGACCAGTTGACGTTCCCCGGGGTCTGAACTGTTTCTTCAGTCCCGTTCAGGTCAAGGGTCTCGCCGGCGGATCGCTCGGATGCAACCGGAACGAACCCGGAGATCGGGAAGTGACGTTCTTCGAGAATGTCGATAATGGTGCGGCCGACTGCTCCGGTTGCTCCTACGACCGCCACTTCGGGTTGGTTCGGAAGTGTAGGTTGATGTTTCATTCGTTCAACTGTCAAAATCAATCACTAGTTTCCGTTTTTTGGTATATTCCATTTTATTTTCCAATGAATATCCGGTCATTTCAAGGTTTATATGTTTCCGTTCCTGGTTGAGAACAATGGGGAAGGGTTCAATGAAGATTCCCCGATGTCTCAATCACCGGGATGTATGTTTCCCCTGGAAATTTCGCCGGATGAGAACCGGGTGGCTCGCACGGAGTAGATTCACTCAAAAGTTACAGATCCGTCAAATACGTTTCTTTGGTTTGTTGGAAATCAAGCGCCTCCCAGAACTGCCGGCCGGCATCATTATTGGCATCAATGGACATGAAAAGTTTTTCCGCTCCCTGCTTTCTCGCCCAGTTTGAGATGTGTTCAACCATCTGACGTCCGATGTTTCGCCCACGGGCTTTCGGGCGAAGGTAGAAGTCGGTGATCCTGGCTTTTGGTCCGACGCTGAAGATCTCCGAAGCCTCTTCAATACGGGCCACCGCAAATCCCACGGGATCGTCCTCATCGTCCGTAACAATCAAGACCTGTTTGGTATCACCATCAATATACGTATGAAAACGCTTTCGTATGGCTTCGGAAGCATCTTCTTCAAGAGAATACGCCCATTCACGAAGATTTCGATGATATTCCATAAATTCGTGCCACATTTCCGTCAGAGCGTCGATCTGGCCTTTTTCGGCTTTTTCAATCGTCGGCATGATTAACTTTTCACCGTATTGCTCGTAAACAGATCTTTAGCGGATTGGAGGCTTTCGAGGAGGGCATCCACGTCCTCACGGTTATTGTAAATGTAGAAGCTGGCCCGTGCCGTGGCGGCTACGCCGAGCTCTTCCATCAGAGGTTGTGTGCAGTGGTGCCCGGCACGAATGGCGACGCCTTCCCGGTCAATGACGGTGGAAATATCGTGTGGATGGATGTTATCCATTGTGAAGGAAACCACACCTCCTCGTTCCTCGGGTCCGTAAACGGTGACCCCGGGTTCGTCCCGCAGCCGGCGGTACGCTTCTGTCACGATCTCACGCTCGGCCTCCCGAATTCGTTCTGGACCGATCTCCTCGAGGTATTCGACGGCTGCTCCGAGCCCGATGGCCTGGGCGATATTCGGGGTTCCGGCTTCAAACTTCTGCGGGACGTCATCCCATTCACTGTGATCAAGGTAGACGTTTCGAATCATTTCCCCTCCTCCGAGAAATGGAGGCATATCGTTGAGGAGATTCTTTCGTCCATACAGGACCCCGACGCCGGTCGGCCCCAGCATTTTGTGTCCCGAAAAGGCGTAAAAATCCACGTCCAGCTCCTGAACGTCCACGGGCAGATGGGGGACCGCCTGGGCGCCGTCAACTGCGAGTATTGCATCCGTGTCCTTGACGGCCGCCGCGATCTCCCGGATCGGATTGATGGTTCCAAGGACATTGGATACGTGGGTGACGGAGACGATTCGCGTTCGGTCCGTAAGCTTTTCACGAAAGGCGTCCATATCCAGTTTCCCGTTCTCCGTCAGGGGAACGTATTGGAGCTTTGCGCCGGTTCGGTCGGCCAACTGCTGCCATGGAACGATATTGCTGTGATGTTCCATGATCGTCAGCAAAATTTCGTCCCCGTCGGATAAATTCGCATCTCCCCAGGCCCGGGTTACAAGGTTCAGGGATTCCGTAGTGGATTTCGTGAAGACAATTTCCTGTGAACTGGGGGCGTTTATAAAGCGGGCAACTTTTTCTCGAGCCTGTTCGTATTCGTCCGTGGCCTGTTCACTGAGCTGGTGAATCCCTCGGTGTACATTTGCGTTGTACTGCCGGTAATAAGCCTGTTCGGCTTCAATTACCGGTTCGGGTGTCAGGGACGTTGCCGCACTGTCAAGATAGACCAGCGAAGTATCCTCGTGTACGGTTCGTTGAAGAACCGGAAAGTCCTCTTTGATCTGCTGATAGACGTCAGTCATTATGGATCCCGAGCGTAGGAAGGTGATACCTGAGCAAAACGGTGATGATCCACGATAAGAATGTATTGTACCTGATCGCGTCCTTGGCTAAAACCGCCCGTTGAGGTCGTGCTACTTTTCAGATCAGGTCTAAACTATTTCTCCTGAAACGACATTTGAACTCGGTCGATAGCCGGGGACCAGCGAGTGGTTTTCTGAAGTTTGATTTCGAACTGGAAGCCTTTTCCGGACGGTAAACTGGAAAGGTCGATTTGTGCGGGTCCGGTCTCCACAATCCGGGAGAATCCGGGTTTTCGAGTGTAGGTTTCCTTGACGGTCTGCCAGCTCGTCCATTGATCGGCGGTTCCGTCGTCATCCTGATCGACCCCGGCACGAGCCTTCACCTTCGGAACCCACGGTCCGGAGCTTACATACGTTCCTTTCTGGCGCTGTACGAAGAGATAAAAACGGCCCTCGGCGAACCCGAGGCTCGGGTCGGGATGAAAGCCTTTGCCGAGTTCTCCTCCCCATTGAAATGGTTTCCTGAGCTTTGTTCCATGCCAGTAGCCGACCCGCATTGGTTGTTGGTGGGGATCGTAATCACAGAACAAATAATACGTTCTTCCGACGCGAATCATCGTGTAATCTCCGAATGCGTCAATCGGTTCGGCCCTCGGCTGATACTCATAGACACCGTTCGGGTGTTTATATTTCCGAATACCGTCGATCCTGTCTCCCCGCTTGTCGATGAATGGAGGGTGTTCGTGGGGCTGAAAACCATTTATGCCGTCCGGGCTCTCGGCGTGTCCGGCCAGTTCGGAATCCCAGTTATGCTCGGAGGCGTTAATATCCGTCCAATCTTCGTATATCAGATGAAAAGATCCGTCTTCAGCTCGAAAAACGCCGGAATCGGATCCGTGAGACGGATCGGCAAATACCTTTCCTACACGGCGTTTTTTCTGATCGGTCAGGTCACGGTCAATGATCAGGTGCGGGTCTTCATCGTTCGGCTGATCATAGTAGATATAGAACCTGCCATCCGCGTGTTCGGCAGTCGTAACCCAGTCTTCCCCAACTGCGTTCGAGTGGAGGGTCCAGTTTTTCATATCCGTGCTGTGCCAGGCGTGATAGGGGCCTCCTCCTCGTGAAGCATTGAGATACCAGTAGTCGTTTTTTCCTGAGACGACGAAAACCGGTGCGTCCTTTCCCCCCGGGGCAATTCCCGTCTCGAGAGACCAGTTCGGCCAGCTTCTGGTCTGTTGGATCGTGAGTGATTCGGGCGAGCGTTTTTTTGCGTACGTTTTCAGGCGGCTTCTGAACGTGCCTGATTTTTTCGCCGGTCGAACAGCGTCTTTTCTCAGGGTTACGTCGCTTGATTGATTGATTCGGGTTTTCCAGTCCTTTTTGTTGTCAATGATCCACGGATCATCGGACTGGCCCAATATCGGAAGGGAGGTAAAAACGATGAGAATAAAAATTCCGAAACATCCCGTTTCAACGACGAAATTGTGAAAGGATCTCATGGTGTTTAGTGAATAGCGTTGCGTAAAGAGGGTTTGCTTAAAAGAGTTCACTGATCTGTTTGCGGAGCTCCACCGCGAATTCGGTGGGGTAGGCTTCCATCACCGGTTTAAAAAAAGCGTTCAGAAGCATAAGGCGTGCGCGAGGTTGCGGAACTCCCCGGCTGCGCAGATAAAACTGGTGTTCCGGGGATTGTTCCGTGATACCTCCGTCCTGAACGATCTCCACGTGTTTTTCACGGACGTCAAGTTCGGTCTGGGTAACGGTGTGGGCGGTCTGCTCAATCATACGTCCATGACTGGAAATGTCGCATCTTGACCCATGGCTACCCGGTTCGGCGGTAACCCGACAGGTCGAAATGGTTTCTCCTCCTGCAAATCCGGCGTTCCGCAGAATGGCTTCGGATTCTGTTTCTGGAGCTCGATGGTGGATGGTGGCTCCCGTATGGTGACTCTGATCCGCACCGGCCAGGCTGAAGTCGAGGTGCCTGCAGGATGCGTTTTTACCGTTCAGGACGGTGGTCGGTATCATGTCGGTGAAGCTCGATCCGATGTTTCCACTAATCCAGTTGATCGATGCGCCTCGATCGAGAACCGCTCGTTTTAACGTTATGTTGGTTGATTTGTCCCCCCAGTTTTGCAGGGTGCTGTAGCGGACCGAGGCCTCGGGCCCGATCAGGAGCTCCACACATCCAGCAATTGTTTCGGTGTGATTCTCGTCAGGAGCGGAACAACCTTCCACGAACCGAAGTTTCGACCCGGCTTCGGCCACAATAAGTTGATGTGGAAAAAGAAATCGGGTCTCCGAACTATTCCGGTGGAATACGGTAAGGGGGAGATCGACCTGTACGTCCCTGGGAACGTACACAACCGTGCCGCTGTTCCAGAGGGCGCCGTGCAGGGCGGCAATTCGATCCTGTTTGGGTTGCACGGCATGCTGCATGAAGTGTGATCGAATCAGTTCGGGCCGTTGTTGCAGGGCCTGACGAAGGGGGCGAAAGTAAACCCCTTGTTCCCGCAGGGCCTGCACCCGTTCGTTCGTGTCGGATGACGGTTGCCGGGGTTCCTCGTATGCGGTGTTGAGAAATGGGGAGAGATCGTCAAACTGCAGACGAGATTCCACGGGGGTCCGGGATGCAGCGTCCCCGGAGAGGTTGAGATAACGGGAAAGGCAACTGCATCGAAACTCGGTCATCCAGTCCGGTTCGTCTCGCCGCTCGGACAGGGATCGGACAAGGGTCTCTGCGGATTTACCGGGGATCGTCTGTGCTGGAGAAGCTTCCACGTTCATCATCGAAGAGGAATAAACATCGACAGAGCGAATGTAAATTTTATACCAGATGCGACTGTAAAACGAAATGGTTTTTGTATTTCTGGAGGAAGGGAGGTATATCAGGAATGGGATCATTTTCCTGGCCCGACTTGCTCGTACCGTTTGATCAACCGCTTACAGGACTTCGGTTTTAGAAGAGGTGTGTTTCAGGATCTGTCGGGCCATCTGGAACATTCGTGTTGATGTCTCCGTCGTACAAGTAGATGTTCTGGATTCCGTTTCATATCCTGATAGATCCTTTGGGTCAACATGATTCCTCAAAATTGCTTGCAGAATTCCGTGGGACGTTTTTTCTCATCTTTGACGGAACCACCGGACGATCTGCTAATGAATTCTGTATGGAACGTTTCGATTACGGTTCCCGATACACGTACAGCACATTCCGATTGGTGATGGGTTCCCGAATCCATCGGAGTCCAAATTGAGCCGATCGGAGTCGGGCAATTTGCCTGGCTGCCTCTTTTCTTGGGCTGGACCAATGGCTGCTCGATCGAAGGTCGACTTTCGGTTTGATCAATTTATCGATGTTCGAAATAACGTTTTGGTTCGATTGCCAGTCTTTATTGATATAAAAACGGACGGGCCCGGATTCGCCACTGAGATATTGAATATGGGTCATGGTCAAGTTCTGGAGCCGTGTGGCTCGAGTGGCCGTAACGGACCAGAGTTGTTCGGGACCCGTTTGAATAATCCAGGCGTCTTTCCATGGGGCAAAATGAATATTCTCAATTTTGTTCTGATTATTGATGCGTTGTTTGAGGCGTTGAACGGCCCGGTCACGGGAAAAGGACCGCTGGTAGACACGAATCGATCGAGAAAATGAACGTTCGCGAATAATATCAAAATCCGGATGAAATAGAAGGTAGGGCCGGTCGGCCAGGGATGACAGGGACACGGGGGAGGGGATGCGTCGGAACATGACGCTCTGATTCAGGTCGGTCGAAATGATTTGTTTGGGGAGATAAGCTCGGTTTTTCAGTTGTCGGCGGGTCGGATGAACGTAGCGCAGAACGAAGTTCTGATCGAGAGGCCCCTGGTCCTGATACACCGCTCGCAATTTGACGGTTGTTTTCTGATCGGGAAGGAGCAGGCCCGAATATAATAATTTCTCAGGCACGTACGTGATTCGTGAAGATGTTGGGTAAAGAACAAAGCGCTTCCGTTCGGGTTGGTGGTCGAGACGTCCGGACAAGCGGTGGGTCCAGTGATATTCCGCTCCTTTCTGGATTCGATCATGTTCCGGATCGGTGTCCCGCCTGACCGGGAACGGCTGGGTTTGAGGTTTAAGCTCCAGCAGGAGAACAGGTTTTTTCGTGTGATTCTTAATATGGATCGTGTACCGGACCGGTTTCCCCTGGATTACACGCTCAGGAGGAATTGTTTCGACGGAGATTTGACCCGTACGACGGGTTGGAGGGACGTCTTCCGGGCCGATTCCGCAGCTAAAGACTGGTAGAAGGAGCCCGATAAGAATAACGAACGTCGGACGGAGGGAACGACTCATTCTTCAAGCAGAAACTCCGCGAATTCATGAAGGTCGGAATGAACCGGTACGTCACCGTCGACGTCCGTAGCCGGTGATCGCACTTCGGGACGATTCAAAAGGACACCGGTCATGCCCAACTCTCGTGCTGGTGCCACGTCGAGATCCGCACGGTCGCCTACATAAACAATACGCTCGGGATCCCGATCCGCATTCCGGCAGGCCCGCTGGAAGATTTCCGAGTTTGGCTTCGGGCTTCCCACCTCGTCGCTGCAGATAATCGGACCAAAATAATCCGCGATGTTTTTTCGAGTTAATTTTTTTCGCTGCAGCGTTCCCCCTCCGTTGGTGAGGATCCCCATCTCAACCCGATCACGCAGTCGATCGAGCACGTCACGCACATCCGGGAACAACTGGCAGTGCTCCGTGTATGTTTCAAGGTACCACGAAAGGAATTCTTGAATCTCTTCGTTCGATAGAGTCGATTTGCTGTCGTTGAGAAGTGTACGAACGCGTTTACGTTTCTGTTCCCAGTATTCAATTTTACCCTCCTCGTATTGTTGCCAGAACCGTTCGGCCACGGTCCGCCAGCGTTTTAGAAACGATTCAAACGGAATCGAAATTCGTTCCCGAAATCGGTTGTGAAAGTCCCGGACGGCTCTTCGTTCAGCGAGATCATGGTCAATCAGCGTCCGATCCAGATCAAAGAAGACAAAGGGTAATTCCATGGGAACTTACGGGCAGTACGGGAATGTATAAATGTTCCAGCTTCATCGGAAAGAACGATTGGAAAGAAGATCCTATTCCATCTATTATATCGCAACTCCTCTTCAAAAAGAAACCAGGGCGGATTATATTACGGATCCAGGCCTCGGCAAGATTCGGTGAAATTATTCGGTTCTTGCGGCTTGAAACGGTCGTAAACCCCCCGACGTCAGCGAAACGAGTGACGTCGAAGAGCCCGATGTCCGCCTCAGGCGATGCCCTCCGAGTTTGAGCGAGGAGAGGTTGGCGACGTTATTCGGTGCAACTCATTACGTCTAAACAGGATACTTCACAATGGCCCTTGAGACACGACCTGATTTTCTCAGGAATGCATAGACGGCATTGTCCGCAAAATAATGCCGCAATGCCGCACCGATTGTGATCGTACTGCCGGAGCGAGGGTTTCAGCAGTCTCCTGGTTCTCTTTTTCAGATGGACTCAAGCGAAAACTCATAAAAGCATCTATCAAGTGATGACCATTCTAATCGAAAACCTGCGAACCATCGATCAGGCGTCGTGCGATATATATATTGAGGATAACCTGATCACTCGGATCGGAGAGGTTACCGAACAGCAGCGTCAGTCCGCGGATTTAGTTCTTGACGGAACGGACAAACTGGCCGTGCCGGGATTGATGAACGGACATACACACGGGGCAATGACGCTGCTGCGTGGATGGGGAGATGACCTCCCGCTTGATACGTGGCTGAACGAACGTATCTGGCCGGCGGAAGCACGTCTGACCGAGGGAGATGTGTACTGGGGAACCCGCCTTGCGTGTCTGGAAATGATCAGATCCGGTACCACCTTCTTCAACGACATGTACTGGAATTTTTCCAGCATCTGCCGCGCCATTGAGGATAGCGGGCTGAGGGCCATCGTGAGCGGGGTTTTTATCGATCATTTTGATCTTGATAAAGCTCGTGAACAGATCGAGGCGAGCAGAGAACACGCGGAGGAGATTTCGAATTATCCGGACCGAATTTCGTACGCGCTGGGTCCCCACGCCCTGTATACCGTTTCGAAAAATAGCCTGGAATGGGCTGCACAGCACACACGGGAACACGATCTTCCTTTACATATCCATGTGGCTGAGACGGAAAAGGATGTGAAGGAGTGCCGGGAGAAACATGATCAATCTCCAGTGCAATACCTAAATGAACTCGGGGTCATACATGAACGAACCGTGATTGCTCATGGAGTCTGGGTGGATGAAGAAGATATTCGAATCCTTGCTGAATCGGGGGCGAGTGTCGTGCACAATCCACTGTCAAATTATAAATTGTCGACCGGAACTTCCTTTCCCTATAAGAGATACATCGATGCCGGTGTTCCGGTCTGTCTCGGAACCGACGGAGCGGCGGCGAACAACAGTTATAACCTATTTGAAGAAATTAAAATGACGGCGCTACTTCAGAAAGGAATGCAGAACGACCCGGAAGCGGTCCCGGCCGACGAAGCGTGGTCTCTCGCGACGGACGTCCCCGCGGATGTTTTTCGACTCGACGCAGGACGTCTCGAGGAAGGAAAGAAAGCGGATCTGATTCTGATCGACTTGAACCATCCCGCGCTGCAACCGCTGCATGATGTCTATTCACAGCTCGCGTACGCTTCCCCTGAAGGAGCTGTCGACACGACCATCTGTGACGGAGAAGTGCTTATGGAAAACCGGAACGTTCCGGGGGAACAAGAAATTCTGGAGAACGCGAGCAAGCGAGCACATCATCTGGTTGAAAAGGTCTGATTCGTTTCGTGAATCAATCCGAACGGTTACTTGTTTTTAAGAAGAAAAACGTAAGAGAAAAGGCCAATAATAAAGCCAATCAGCGCGGTGCCCAGCACGAGAAGAGCTTTCGGAATCGGGAATGAATAGAACAGAAATTCGAGATTAACCGAGTTCCAGTTCTGAAAAATAACGATCAGGATGAGAACGATAAGCACCACCGCACTTCCGATTTTCAATTTTTTGATCATGTCTGATTATAGAAGTATGGATGTTTGGAAACGTCGCGAATAAAGTGTATTTACAGCCCTCTCCTATTTCGAATCATTCGAATTATCCGTCTCCGGCGGAGACGTTCTGGAGGATGGAATCACCCGGACCTGAAACAGATTTACTCCAGCCTGTTTGAGCGTTTCCCAGACGTCAAGGAACGTTCCCAGGGAAGAATTCTGATCCCCATAAAGTGCAATTTTTCGATTTTTTGTCCGGGAAAGCTTCGTTTTGAGCTCGTCCAGTGTCACCTGGTTTTTATTCAGATAGATCTGACCTTCTCCAGAAATGGTAATACGGACGGTAGATTTTTCCGAAGGCGAAGCACCTTTCGTTTCAGGGAGGTCGACGTTAACGGACGAGGGGGCGACAAACGAGGACGTCAGGAGAAAGAAAATCAGTAAAAGAAGGACCACGTCGATCAGGGGAGTGATCCGAAGCCGAGTATTCAGGTCCGTGCGTCGTTTCAGTTTCATTTCGCTTCCTCCTTCCTGGCCCGGTTTTTTTGGGTGGATTTCTTTTTCGTTTGGCGGGCGTCATGATCCGAAGTCGTCTCAGACGAGGAGCGCCGGGGGGGCTCGTCTGAACGGGCCCGTCGGAAACGGGCGAGAATGTTGATGGTTTGAAGGGATTGATCCTCGAACTCCGTAAAAAGACGATCCCTGAGCGAGAGAAGATAGCTCCGGGCAAGATAGAGAACAATAGCGACGATCAAACCGGCCGCCGTCGTTAGAAGTGCCTGCCAGATTCCTTTTGAAAGATGGGTTGGTTGTACGCTTGCTCCAGCTGATGTTGTGGCTTCAACATTCATGAAAGCGATGATCATTCCGATGACCGTGCCCAGGAGACCGAGGAGCGGGGAAACGTGTGCGATCGAACCCAGTGCTCCGAGGCCGGACTCGTACGTTTGCATTTCAACGTCCGCGCGGTCCTTGACGATCGATTTGATTTCGTCACGGGGTTTTCCAACCTGTTTCAAACCCTCCTGGAGAGCAGAGGAAAATGGGGTGGATTGTTGTTTACAGTATTGAACCGCCTTTTTGAACTGATTGTTTTTCAGGAGGCCGATCATTTTTTTGAAGAAGGACGATTGCTCGCCGATCGCGTTACGCAGCTGGAAAAACTTGCGGATGGCAATCGCGCCACCGATGATTGAGAAGAGGGTCAAAAGGATGATGATCCATCCACCGTTTTTCGCCAACCAGAGCATTGAAGACCACACGCGGAATGAAGAGCATGGAGACGATCGGATTGAACTTGTATTGAAGAGGAGATCCAAACTATTGCATTTGGTCAGGAATTGCAAATTTCACCGGATCGTCTGTGGGGGGGTTATCAGGAAGGTTGAACATGGATCAAAGAGTTCGGGCCGATGACGTGGCGAAATTCTTACGTGGTTATGTGAAGGAGAAATGACACGGTGAAACGTCCGCTGAGTATACGCCACCTGTTCAGATAGCGTCTTGATAGACCCAGAAAAATGATGAGTTCCCGTCTTTCAAATGTTTTGTTTGAAATGAAACCGGGTGAAGATTAGGTTTAAATCTCCGAAGTGATGGAGGGATGGCTAAATCTACCGTTCTATTTTGTCGATTAAAGACGTGCGATCGTTCTTTTACCGGACGTCGGGTTCGTTAAGGTCCGGATCAGTTTCTGGATGAAGTCGGACGTTCTTTTCCGAACCGCATTGATGCAGGTAATTTCAAAGGCACCCGCATGCAGATCAAGAAACTAAAACTCCACGGGTTCAAATCGTTTCCCGATAAGACGGAGATTGAGCTTGACGCTCCGATCACCGCGCTCGTAGGCCCCAATGGTTCGGGGAAAAGCAACATCGTCGACGCCATCAAATGGGTGTTAGGTTCCCAGAGCCCGAAATCACTTCGGGGCGATCAAATGTCGGATGTGATTTTCAAAGGATCCGACAGCCGACAGCCCATTGGATTCGCCAAAGCGGAGTTTGTGATTGATAACGGGGACGGGGAAATTCCGGTGGATTATTCCGAGGTGGTGGTTGGCCGAAAGCTGTACCGGTCCGGTGAGAGCGAATATTTGTTGAACGGAGAGGAAGTCCGGTTGAAGGATATCAATGAGTTGCTCTATGACACGGGCATCGGGGTTGAGAACTACAGCCTGATCGAACAGGGAAAGATCGACCGGGTACTCCGTTCATCCGCCAAGGAGCGCCGCGAGTTACTTGAGGAGGCGGCTGGCATAAGTACGTTCCAGGCTCGGAAACAGGAAGCTCAACGGAAACTCGACCGGGTTGAGGACGACCTCGAGCGTGTCAATGATCTTCTCGGCGAGCTGAACAGCGAAATTCACTCCCTCAAAACACAGGCGGGAAAGGCCCGAAAATACAAAAATCGTAAGGAGGAACTCGAAAATAAGAAACGCATGCTTCATCTCGATCAATACCAGACCCTGGTCGAAAAGGAGGAACAACTGTTTCAAAAATGGCAGGATGCAAAGGAAGAACGAAGCAGGGTGGAGTCGGAGATGAATTCAGCACGGACCAGTGAGCAGGACCTGACAAAAGAGTTAAATGAGGTGCGTGAGAACCTGGGTGAGATGACCTCCAAAAAGAGCGACCTCGAGAAAAATTTAAATGATATATCGAACCAGATCGAGCGAAGCCAGGAGCGACTTGAGGATATTAATAAAGAACGGAAACGCCTGTCCCAGGAGCGCCTGAGCGAGCTGGCCGGTCGTGTGGAGGAACTCGAGGAGGAAATCGATCGTGTCGAACAGGAACGAGCAGAAAAACGGAAGCAATTGGATGACCTGGAAGGAGATCTTTCGGAGATGAGGGACAAGATTGAGGAATTTCAGTCCGGCCTGAAGGAGCTCGACGACGAGGAACAGGAGCTTACGGCCAGGAAAGAAGATGTCCAGCAGGATCTCGAGGATAAATCCAGGGAGATGGACCGTCTGGAGGATCTTCTTGATCGTCTTGAAGAAAAGAAGGAGCACGATCGGAGGGAGATGGAGCAGCTGGACGACGAAATTTCTGAACAGAAACAGGAGCGAGAGGAGATTCTGCAGGAAATCCAGCAGAAGGAAAACCTTATCGGGGAACGACAGGGGGACCTTGCCCTGCTCCGGAATACGCGGGTCCGGAAAAAAGAGGAAAAGAGGAACGTTGAAAAGGATGTTGAGGACCTGCGGGAAAAACTCGATTCGGTGAAGTCCGAATTGCAATACCTCAGTTCGCTCGAAGAGAAACAGGCCGGATTGACGGAAGCCACCAAAACTGTTCTGGAAGAGCATGATCCGGATGCTGACGAAAATGGGGTCCATGGATTGCTCGGTGATTGTATCGAATTCACGGAGCTCGGGCATGAAACCGTTCAGAGTGTGCTTGAACCGTTCCTGACCTGTGTGGTCGTTGAGGATTGGAACACAGCCCGTCGTGTGGCCGAGACGGCAAGCGGGTCCACCGGTCGTTTTGGCGTACTGGTGAAATCCGCTTTTCGAGCTCCGCGTTCGGAGGGGGACCAGAATTTGATGTGGAAATCTATTCGTCTCCGGTCCACGAAACGGAAGGGAATCTCGTCAGGCGATGAGTCGGAGGAAGTGGAACAGACGTTCGCCAATACGCCGCCTTCGATCCACGAAGTACGCTCTCCGCTGCGCTCTCCAATTTCCCATTCCTCCGTGTCTTCGACGGCCAGCTGTCATCTCTCCGAGCTGGTAAAGGGAAATAAGCCCTGTATGCGTATGGTTCGGACCCTGCTTTCTTCGCAGGGGTTTCGCGAACCGTTTTCCGTGTCGTCCGCTCAGAACGATGGGGTGCATGGAAACGGATCGGTGCTGAACCGGGAAGGCGTCGTCTCCTCGGATCGCGGCTTCATGTTTGTTCGCGGCGACCGGCGGCCGGAGGAAAGCATTGTGGACCGGCGGCAGAAAATGGAGGAGTTTCGTTCGAAGCACCGGTCACTTCACCAGCAGATGACACGTCTTGAGGAAACGCGGGAACAAATTCAGACCGGTCTGGATGCGGTGGAGCAATCGATGAAGAAGTGCCGAACGAAGATTTATGAAACCCGTGTGGACCTGGATTCGCTTGAGGACCGCTCCTCCTGGCTGGACGAGCAGATTGACGTAAACCGCAGGGAACAGGAACTCCTTGAGGATAATCTGGCGGAATACCGGGAGGAGTCCGAACGCCTCCGAGACAAACGGGACAAGTTTGAGAACATAAAAGAACGTCTTAATGAACACATGGAGAAAGTTCAAAAGAAATTGCAAAATCTTCAGGAGCAGAAGGACCGGGCGCGATCCAGGCTCCGGAATATGGAGGAGAAGAAACAGGAGCTGAATATTCAAAAGGCTCAGATTGAGGAAAAAATGGAGAGTCAGTCCGACCTGATCCGGCGTAACAAAAACAATTTGCAGCAGACGGAGGATCGAATTGAATCCATTCGCGAACGAATGGACACCCTCGATCAACAGCGGGACGAAGAAATTGAGAAGCTTGAAGATCTTCGGGCGGAAAAAGTCAGCTGCACCAATCAGATCAGCGGTCTTGAGGAAAGCCTCGAGAAAAAGCGGGATCGGAAAGTAAATCTGGAGGAGAAGAAAGAAACGCTCGAAGAGAAGCGGCGAAAGATTTCGGAAACCTATCAGGATATACAGCAGCGAACGAACAAACTTCAGGTGCACCTCAAGGAGGCCGAGTCAAATCGAAAGAACCTGGAAGACCGGGCCGAGGAACAGCTCGAAACGGATCTGTCCGAGGCCGTGGATGAGTTTGACGGACTGTCCGAAGAAATCGATCGGGAGGAGCTTGAGGATGAGGTCCAGGATCTCGAGAGCAGTTTGAACCGGATGGGGAACGTCAACCTGGCGGCCCTCGATCAGCTGGAAGAAAAACAGGAGCGAGCAGAGGAGATCAAAGAACAGAAGGAGGATCTCACGACATCGCGCCAGCGCCTCCTGCGCATTATTCGAAAAATGAAGAAGGAAAGCCGGAAACGATTCAAGAATACCCTGGAAAAGGGAAAGGAGAACTTCAATCAGCTGTTTCGAAAACTGTTCGGAGGAGGGAAAGCGACGCTCGAAGCGGTGTACGATGACGCATCGGATTCGGAAGAGGACGAA
>CAZSFH010000026.1:0-2361 GCA_964606115.1 uncultured Planctomycetia bacterium
GGTGCCAATCGCCCAGACCGGTTCGTACGCAATAATCAGATCCTGATCCGATTGAAAAATTCCGGTCTTTTCCAGACTGGCTTCGAGCTGCCCGGTAACCACATCCCGGGTCTTCCCTTTGTCCCGCTGAGCTTCTGTTTCACCGACACAGAAAATGACATGCAAACCCGATTCCACGGCCGCCTCCACTTTTTTTCGTAAAAACTCTTCGTCTTCCCCAAATTCATGCCGGCGTTCAGAATGTCCGATAATCACCCAGCTCGCCCCAATATCCCGAATCATCCACGGGGAAATTTCCCCGGTATACGCACCGTTCGTTTCGTAGTGACAGTTCTGGGCGCCGGCTTGCAAACCTGTATCACCCGCACATTCCATAACGAGAGGAAGATAAAGTGCCGGTGGACAGATCCCAACATCCACCTCCGGCTGCTCGTCTCGTAGTAAATCGGCTACTCCGCTCGCAACCGTCCGGACGCCGTCCCGTCGGAGATTCATTTTCCAGTTTCCAAAAATGACCGGTGTACGTGACATGAATCCTTGTGATTAATAACAAAAGTGGCGGTAAAATAACGACGACAACCTCCTGCAGGGATCGCAGGGAAATTTTAGATATCCATCATTATTGGTGAGGAAGGAGACAGTTTCAAGGTATGAGGTTTTACCAGAAACCTCTGCAGTTTAGCTAACTTTAAGATCGTTAGCTGGACCGGATCTGAAAAGGTGGCGTATGCTCAGTGAGCCCTCAGCGGGCGGTCTGCACGGAATATTGACGAAGAAACCCCGCATTTCGTGGGTTTTTGAGGAGATATGACACCGCAGAGTGCCCGCTGAGGCCTCATCCCATATGGGACGGGCCGTATTTTGGCCGGAAAGCCCGGATTTTCCCGTCAATTATCCGCCGTGGAAGATACCGGGCCGAATTCGTTTCTTACTCTTGATCGGGACCGAGCATACCGGAAGGATCCAGCAATTCGTCCAGCTTGTTCGGTTCCAGCACCTCTTCCTCGCGTGCTACCTCACGAATGGTTTTTCCCGATGTATGGGCTTTTTTTGCGATCTCGGCGGCCCGGTCATAGCCAATCTCAGTTGCCAGGTTCGTCACCAGTGCAAGACTCTTCTCAACCAGCTCCTGACATCGCTCCTCATTCGCTTCAAGGGCCTCGAGACACTTTGTTCGGAACGCCTCAATTACATTGGTCAATAGACGTTCTGATTCCAATACGTTGTAAGCGATGAGTGGTTTCATAACATTTAATTCAAAATTTCCGGATTGACCTCCCACCACCACGGCCTGATCATTTCCGATCACCTGAGCGGCAACCTGGGTAACGGATTCCGCCAGAACCGGATTGATTTTGCCCGGCATAATGGAGGACCCGGGCTGAACGGCGGGCAACTCCAACTCACCGATTCCACAACGTGGTCCCGAACCAAGCCATCGAACGTCATTGGCAATTTTCATGAGAGCGACGGCCAGGGTTCGGAGTGCACCGCTGAACGACACAAGCTCATCCCGAGCCCCCTGGGAAGCAAAATGATTTTCCGTTTCATAAACGTCGTACCCCGTCCATTCGGCAAGTCGATCGCAGACCCGTTCCGCGAACTCGGGATGGGAATTCAGACCCGTTCCTACAGCTGTTCCCCCCAGAGGAAGTGCCAGTAGCTCATCCGCAGTGTCCTGAAGCCGTTCAACGCCGCGTTGGATTTGAGCGGCATAACCGCTGAACTCCTGCCCCAGCGTAACGGGAGTGGCGTCCTGCAGGTGTGTTCGTCCCACTTTCACCACCTCTTCCATCTCCGCTGATTTCTCTTCGAGCACGTCCGTGAGTTTTTCAAGCTCGGGACGCAATGATCGGTTCCATTCCCGGAGAACCGAAAGATGAATCGAGGTGGGGATCACGTCGTTACTCGATTGACATCGATTGACGTGGTCGTTCGGATGGATCGTTTTTTCCCCAACTTCTCCTCCCCGAATCTCGATCGCCCGGTTGGCCAGGACTTCATTTGTATTCATGTTTGTGGACGTGCCCGATCCGGTCTGAAAGATATCCACCGGGAAATGATCGTCGAGCTCTCCCCGAATCAGTTCGTCCGCAGCCTGCCGTATCGCAGAGGCCGTTTTTGCCTCAAGCATATCAAGTTGCTCATTCACAACCGCGGCCGCCTTCTTGACGTGGCCAATCGCCCACAGAAAGGCACGGGGAAACGTATAGCCGCTGACGGGAAAATTCTCCCTTGCCCGCTGGGTCTGGGCCCCGTAATAGGCTTCCGAGGGGACCTGTATATCCCCCATCGAATCCGTTTCCGTACGGTAATCAGTTTCCTTGTTTTCCTCTGGATTCATTGGTCCGGGTCCGAATC
>CAZSFH010000026.1:2371-14906 GCA_964606115.1 uncultured Planctomycetia bacterium
AAATGCCACTTCTGGTACGAATAAATGGCGAGTTGTGGAGTTGGGCGGCCGGCGGAATCACGAACTTGAAGAGTGGCGGTATACTGTGCGTCGGGATGACGGCTCTGAATCGCCGGCGACGGGGAACTGATACTGATGCCCGGTGTTCCCACAATTTCAGCCTCACGGATCCGTGAGGCAAGCTGATCCCCCAGGCGAGAATAATATTCGGAAAGTTCCTGCATGGTGTATTTACTGCCGTCCGGATGAATCCAGATGTCCTGAAGTGTCTTTAGATCACCGGAAACAATCGCGTTCTTCAACTTTTCAAACCGTTGTTTCACCTTCGACCGGTGCTTTTGAACCGCATCTTCCGAGACGTCGTAGCGGCTCTTTTGATTTCCGGACGAACCGCTGGTTTCATTTGTGCTCGTACACGCCGTGACAGCGCTTCCAACCAGAACCACCATCAGCATTGCGACAAAACGGATCGTCAAAACTGAATATTTTTTGCTACCGGTCGTTTGTGGGACCATCATCTTAAGACTCCTCCCCCGGAACCGGATCATATCCCCCACCCCCCCAGGGGTGACAACGCAGCAGACGTCCAATTCCTAACAGCACCCCTTTTACTGCACCGTGTTTTCGAATCGCCCGGTAACAAAATTCCGAACAACCGGGATGGAACCGGCATGTATCGGGCAAGACGGGAGAGATAAATATCTGATAGATCCGAATTCCTCCCAGCATCGTCCATGAAACCGGCGTTAGAATCCAGTTCAGAATTCGCACGGCATATGTCCCATCGTATGTTTACTTGAGAAGACCTTCCTGCGAAAAGATCTTGTCCGCTCCTGTACAATCTAACAAGAAGATTCGTGCCGAAAGTAACGATAAATCATCTCCTTTCCGTTTTTATACAGGACCTTATTGAAGCAGATTTACAAGTTGGATTCAACGAAGGAGAATCGAGTAATTTCTTATGAAGAATACCTTTAATAAGACCGGATCTGAAAAGTGGCGCGACCTCAGCGAGAGCGCCACCGCCCCGGCAGTGCGGCGTGATTCCGAAGGCAAAGCCGGTAAAAGGCATTGCTGAGGAAATCAGGGCGTGCTGCCGGGGCGGTGCCGCCTCGCCCTTCGGGAAGCCCATTTTTCGGCCATTTCGGCGTCAACCCTTGAAATGACTCGAAAAATGGGCTTCTGAGGCTCGCGCCACTTTTCAGATCCGGTCTAATCAGTTTCGCTTTCGTAAAATTCCTTAACCTTGAACAAATTCAATATGCTGAGGTTGCGGATTTCTCGCGTGAGCACAGTCGTCTTATGACTTGATCTCAGAACCGTAATACGAGAAAATGATAAGTTCACCTCCTCCTTCTTGGAGGTAACGTGAAATAAGAATGCCCTCCAGCAGGTATTCACTCCCGAATCAAGTCTCTTTATCCTTTTTGTTTGAATTTTGTCCATGGATGACCATCAATCGATTGAAATACGAGGTGCACGGCAACATAACTTAAAATCCGTGAACCTGTCGATCCCCCGGGGACAATTCGTCGTGATCACGGGGATCAGTGGATCCGGAAAAAGCTCCCTCGCATTTGACACCCTTTACGCCGAAGGACAACGGCGTTACGTCGAAAGCCTGTCCGCTTACGCACGCCAGTTTCTGGATCGCATGAACAAACCCGACGTCGAATCCGTCGAAAACATTCCTCCCACGATTTCCATCGAACAGGCAAAAGGAGGAGCTACGCCGCGCTCCACCGTCGCCACTCAGACGGAAATATACGATTACCTCCGTGTATTCTTTGCCCGAATCGGTACTCCTTATTGTCCCGAATGTGGAAACCGAATTCGCCGTCAGAGCCCGCAGGAAATTATTGAGCAAATTCTCGACCTCCCCGAAGATCGCCGGGCGATGATTCTGGCCCCTCTCGTTCGGAAACGAAAAGGAAAACACAAAGAGGTCCTGGAACTCCTTCGAAGAGAAGGCTTCGTCCGGGCACGCATTAATGGCGAGGTGACGGAGATCCAGGAACTGCCGGATCTGGATCAGTACAAAAAACACGAAATCGAAGCGGTGGTGGATCGCATTGTTCTTCGGGACGGTATACGTCAACGGGTGGCGGATTCGGTTGAGGACGCCCTGGAACTCGGAGAGGGTCTTGTCATCGTCAGCCACCAGGCGGAGAAAGGAGATGAATGGACGGATGAACTGTACAGTGAAGAATACGGTTGTCCTGATTGCGGTATAAGTATAAGTGAGCTTTCTCCTCGCATGTTTTCATTCAACAGCCCCTATGGGGCCTGCCCGACCTGTGACGGTCTGGGCACCCGTCCTGAGCTGGACGAGGATCTGATTGTACCGGACCTCACGAAATCGATGGACGACGGAGCAATTGAAGGGTGGCGGAAAACCGGCCGACGGGCGGCGGTCTATTACAGCAAGAAAGAACGTCAGTTTTGCCGAAAATTCGGTTTCCCGCACGATCGGCCTCTGAACGAAATGTCGGACGAGCTGTTCGATATTCTCATGTACGGTACGGATGACCAACAGGAACAAACGTATGGGGCCTCTTACGACGGCGTGATTCCGACGCTGGAAAAACGGTTTGAAAACACCGATTCCGATTACGTCAAGCAAAAAATACACAAATATATGAGTGACCTCTCCTGTGAGGACTGCGGCGGAGGACGCCTTCGTCCTGAATCACTCTCCGTCCGAATCGACGGCCGGAACATTCACGATATTAGCTCCATGTCGATTCGAGAAGCGATCTCTTTCTTCGACACCGTCACCCTCGAAGGTGAGGAGGAACGGGAAATTGCTGGTCCGGTGTTGAGCGAACTGGAAAGCCGTCTCGGTTTTCTTCAGGACGTCGGACTTGATTATCTGACCCTCGATCGAAAAAGTGCCACGTTATCCGGAGGAGAAACCCAGCGAATTCGTCTCGCGTCGCAGGTTGGATCCGGACTTGTGGGGGTCTGCTATGTACTGGATGAACCCACCATCGGTCTGCATGCCAGAGACAACCGGCGCCTGATTAAAACCCTGAAACAGCTTCGCGACCTGGATAATACGGTCATCGTGGTGGAACACGATGAGGATACGATTCGTGCCGCTGATCACATGATCGAAATCGGACCGGGGGCTGGTACGGATGGAGGAGAAATCGTCGCACAGGGCCCGCTTGAGGAGGTTCTGCAAAACTCCTCCGGATGCCTGACGGCACAGTACATGACGGGTCAAAAACAGATTCCGGTTCCCGAGGAACGCCGGTCCTCCAATGAGGACGAAAAAATTACGCTTTACGGCTGTAAAAATAACAATTTGAAAGATATTGACGTTTCGTTCCCTCTGGGTCAGCTTATCTGTGTGACGGGGGTTTCCGGATCCGGTAAAAGCTCCCTCGTCACACAAACGTTATATCCGGTATTGCATCGAAAACTTCACGGATCCGGAGAAAAACCCGGTGAATACAAAAAGGTGGAGGGCCATGATCAGATCGACAAAGTGATATTAATCGACCAGGAACCCATCGGGCGGACGCCGCGCTCGATTCCAGCCACCTACATCGGGGCATTCACCCCGATCCGGAAACTCTTCGCAAATGCCCGCGAGTCGAAAATAAGGGGATATGAGAAAGGGCGATTTAGCTTCAACGTAAAAGGCGGTCGATGTGAAGCGTGTAACGGCCGCGGTGAAAAGGTCATCGAGATGCATTTCCTCCCGGACGTCCACGTGGACTGTGAAATTTGCGAGGGAAAACGTTATAATCGAGAGACGCTGGAAGTGGAATACAAGGGCAAAAATATCTACGAGGTACTTAATTTTTCGGTGTCGGAAGCCCTTGCCTTTTTTGAAAACCACGACAAAATTCATCGGATCTTAAAAACCGTCGAAGACGTCGGACTCGGGTACCTCCGACTCGGTCAGCCCAGTCCAACCCTTTCCGGCGGTGAAGCACAGCGTATTAAACTGTCCTCCGAACTGGGACGAAAACAGACGGGTTCGACGTTCTACGTGCTGGACGAACCCACGACCGGTCTTCATTACGAAGACGTTCGAAAACTTCTTGGCGTTCTTAATCGTCTCGTGGAACAGGGAAATACCGTCACCGTGATTGAGCACAATCTGCATGTAATCAAAACGGCCGATCACATCATTGACCTTGGGCCGGAGGGGGGAGACGTCGAAGGGGGTGATGTGGTTGCTCGAGGAACGCCGGAAGAGATCGCAAACGCGAACACCTCCCATACCGGTGAAGTTCTTAAGGAGGTTCTCGAATAATGCTCACGATTCAATCAGTGATTCACCTTCTTCGTTAGTACCTGCACCGTGCCATTCTGGAATTCAGGAAATGAAAACCGGCAAACCGGAAATGAACGTTCTTCCGGAACGTCCGAAAATGGATCATCAACGATCCAGTGGGTACGTCCACCCTTTATGCTTTCCCTGTTTATCACCTCTTCCTGGGGGTTGAGCCTGATCCCGCTTCTGGATCAACTGATAGCACACTGGCCGTTTGCTATCGGGCGTCTTCTTTTAATCTCCGCGTTTGTCCTTGGTTTTTATGGATTGCTGGCGGTCCGGAAAGAAAAGATTCTGAATTCTCTTCCGAGCCTGATGGTGTACGGGGTTCTTCTCCTCGGCACGCTTGCCCTCTCCGGTGCTCTTCTTCACACGGGCCGAACCGCCTATTACGTTCCGATTACCCTCTTCACAATGCTGGTCGCCGTCGGTTTTTCCACGGTGCTGGCGATAGAATCATATTTCTTCATGCTTTTTCTGATTATTGCCACATGGATACCTACGGGAGACCCATTTCTTTCCGCGTCCTCCACAATTCATGTGACCGCCAGCGCAACGCCGGACGTGCTGTTCGTGCTTTCGTTCACGACCACGGCCCCGGGAGCCATCGTCGCTGCCCTTCTGTGCCAGTCGATTCACAAGCGAACCCGTCCTCTCAGTGCCGGTCTGGCCGCGGGAACGCTGCACGTATTCATGATGATCGGACTGTTCTTGCTTCTCTATTCCGGGCTCCGGCTGTTTTCAGAAACGCTCCACCGCTCGATGATGTATCACCGGTCGATGGTTGCGTTCGGGAACGGATTCTTTTCGGGAATGCTCCTCCTCGTGATTCTTCCCGCTATTGAAAAACTGTTTAGAATTCCCACGGATCTTGGTCTACTCGAACTCACGGATATGAATCAGCCGGCGCTCCGGAAACTGGCGATGGAAGCCCCCGGAACCTACCACCACAGTCTTCGGGTCGGTACCCTTTCGGAGGAGGCGGCTGAAGCGATCGGGGCCAATCCATTGCTTGCCCGTGTAGGAAGTTATTATCATGACATTGGAAAAACCACAAAACCACAATATTTTATTGAAAATAGCCGGGGTGGAGATAACCCTCACGACCGGTTGCCGTCCAATATGAGCAAGCTGATTCTAATCGGACACGTGCGAGATGGACTCGAACTCGCCGAACAGTTTGGACTGCCCGAGTGGATCAAAGACTTCATCGAACAGCATCACGGTACCTCGGTTACGGAATACTTCTTCGCGAAACAGGTTCAATCCCGTCTCGAACAAGGAGAGGAACCGAACGTGGAAACCGCCGACTTTCGATATCCCGGTCCCCTCCCGAGCACCCGTGAAATCGGTATCTGTATGCTGGCCGATTCGGTCGAAGCCACGAGTCGCTCCCTCGACGAGGCCTCTCCAAATAAGATTGAAGGAATGGTGGAACGCGTGATTGAAAAGAAAATTGAAGACGGTCAGCTTGACGAATCCGGATTGACCCTCGGAGACATTCGTTCTATTCGCCGGACGTTTGTGGAAGTGCTCTCCGGCATGCTGCATAATCGGATTAAGTATCCCAACCAGCAAACGGATGAGCAAAATGGACATAAGATTCCGTCTTCCGATTCACCCACCAAAATTCTTGGCGAACCGGATCACATCCCTCGAAACTCGTACGGAGACGTCGAAGTGGAAACGAAACCTGAACCGACGACGGACGACATCAAAGAAACCGGTAAAAACGAAGAGGACGACGCATATCCTGAACCTCCCTCCGATCAGCAGGACCGGCACATTACCGAATACCCTGAATCCAACGTTTCAGAATCAGACGGTGCCTCCGGCAGGCGAACCTTCATCCTGGATCACCAAAACGACCTGGAGATCAAAGAGGAACGAATCCGGGATCTCGTTCACTTTGTAATGGACGCGGAGCAATGTCAGCAGGACACCAGCATCGTCTTTCTCAAAAAAGCCGAAATGCAGGACCTGAACCGACAGTACCTCGACGAAGACCGTCCGACGGACGTTTTATCATTCCCACTCCAATCAGATGAGAAAAACGAGGATATGGACAACCTCCTTGGTGAAGTAATGGTCTGCCCGGCTATCGCTCGTTCACACGCCGCGGAACACGGTAATTCTCAAGAACACGAAACATTTCTGTACTTGATACACGGACTCCTCCATCTTTTGGGATACGACGATAAAACGGAAGAGGAAGCTCAAAAAATGAAGACTCGACAGCAGGAGCTTCTTGATACGTTTCTCAGTAAACGGGTCAAGAAAGAACCCTCCTGAGGGAAACGATGATGAGAACGTCTTCATTTACAACGAAAAATGAGGGGCAGGAGGAGAATGACAACGGCATGATCGAACGGAAAAGCGGGTGACGGGACTCGAACCCGCAACGTCGAGCATGGGAAGCTCGCATTCTGCCGTTGAATTACACCCGCACGTTTGACCGATTATTGTAATGGAAATGGAAAATTTTTCAACGCCAAAAATTGGTTCATCATCAGCACGACATCCGATCAATGAACCCCAGGAACCACACCGGTTTCTCCGGGTCCGGGCCATTATTGTCGTTTTTGGATTGCTGTTCCTGTTCGGTACGATCCCCTCTTCCCTGCTATCTCAGCAATCATCCGATTCCCCGGACGAACGCTCAGACACGGAAGAAGAGTCCGAAAAAGCATCCATCCAGCGCTGGACCGATCAGCTATCTTCGGA
The DNA here is from genome assembly GCA_964606115.1 of uncultured Planctomycetia bacterium. Taxonomy (GTDB): domain Bacteria; phylum Planctomycetota; class MHYJ01; order CAYXQY01; family CAYXQY01; genus CAYXQY01. Next base: position 9,387 of record CAZSFH010000026.1, read on the forward strand.
GAAACGGCCGGAACGGCAGGAGGCGGCCCGGAAACTTGTCCGGAGCGGATCCGATCAGCGTCTCGATATAATCGTCCGACTGTTAAACTCGGGCACAAAAAAAGAACAGGATGCCCTGTTGACCGGTATCGCAAACGGGGTTTCGGCGGAAGAGAAAGCTGTGGACCATCTCCTGAAACCAATTTTGCGACGCTATGCCCAGACCACAAACGACAAGGGCTCGGCACTGATCGAAGCCGCCTCCTACTTCCCTTCTCAAAAACTCCAGACGGCCATCCAGTCACTGCTTACCCAGGAAACTCTTAATGGCGGCATTCCTCGTTCCGTGCGCATGCTTCAGAAAGCCCGTCTCCTTCAGCTTCTCGGGAGCGAGCAGATTGAAACGGATCCGTTCCACACCGGAACCTTGTTGATTGATCTTCTGGATACGCTCCCCGAAGAACTACATTCGGATGTGGTGTCGGCATTTCAGAAAACATTCAGTATCTATTCCATTACGACCGTCGAAGAGTGCCGTCAATGGTGGAACAAACACAGTTCCAAAAAACCGGACAAACTTTACCGATTGATCGCGGTTCGAGCGAACAAACAGGGGTTCCGGGACTGGAAACAGGTGGTCAAAAAACTCTTTAAGGCTCATGGAACTGGATCCGCAAAAGTATATGCCGATCTGCTGGACACCCCGGATCCGCGAAAACTGCAGTTCCTTCTTGAGCAGATTCGTAAAATACCACCCGAAGAAGATCGTTCACTCCTCGGCAAACAACTTTCGGAACTGCTGTCACGCGATCTCCAGGCAAAAGTTCAACTCGATGCACTAAACACCATCGAGCAGCTGGAACTCACCAGTGCACGAGAAGAAGTCGAAAAGCTTCTTTTCAGTTTCCGTCCCTCCATCCGATCGGCGGTTGCCAGCGCTCTCGGCAAAATTGGCAACGCGTCGTCCGGGGAACGTCTCACTGAACAGTTTCGGATCGAACGAACAAGTCATGTCACTAAATCCATCGTAAAAGCACTTCAGGACCTCAAGCACACGGATGCGATCCCGATGTTAAAAAAGCGTCTACTGCGCAAAGGCTCTCACGAAAAAGAGGTCCGAAGCGCGATCGTCCAGGCACTCGGCACGCTCGGAAGCAAAGACAGTCTGAGTGCTCTTACTACGTTCCTGAACGACACCGACCCCAAAACGGATAAAGACCTCCGTTTTGATCTCGCGTACAGCATTGGACAGATCCAGCATCCAAAGGGGGTAAAAACGCTTGTTCGCCTCACTAACGATCCAAACCCGAGTGTTCGAGGGGGAGCAGCACAGGCTCTCGGGAATATTCAATTTTCAAACCGGGATCTTCCCGACATTGTTACCCTTCAGCAAAAAGCCCTTGATGCGCTTTTCCAGCTTCTCAAAAGCGAAGACGAGGACACCACGATCCGCCGTCGGGCCATCAGCAGCATATCCAGCATAGGAACCGCTTCGTCGATTAAACGATTGCTGAAATTGATCGGCGAACAGGAGGATTCCACACAGAGTTATATTCGTGAAGCGCTCGTCTCTTTGCTTTCGAAACATCCCGATCAAATTCTGAACACGATCGAGACCCTCCAGAACAAAAACCTTCACGCCCTGGTCAATCACCTGAACGACAAAATCGATCCGGAAAAGATGAAACAACTGAACGACGGAACATCCGCTCGGGTTCGCCTTTTATTCGCGAGGTCCCATCTCGCACGAAAGGACTGGTCCGCCGTCATAACACAGCTCAAAAATCTAGATGAGGTTCCGGGGGTCAAAAACAAACAAATTCGTCTTATGCGAATTGAAGCGTACATCGGACTCGAAAACTTTTCCGAAGCACAGAAATTATTAACATCTCTGCAAGAGAACGCCGAGGAAGGTTCCGCGCTCTGGTGGGAGATTCAGGTTCTAAACGTAAAATTGAATATAAAGAAACCACCACCTTCCACCGCGGTGTCGTTGATCCAGGAGCTCTTACAGCGAACACCACCGTCCGAAATCGGCGCGGAGTTGAAACGAATTCGCAAAAAACATAAAAACAACGTCCGAAAAATTGATCGGCATCTGGAGAAACTGACCAACACAAATGATCCAGATGCGGTTCAGGAGGAAATGGAAACCCTCCTCAACCTTCACCCGTATCATACACGAATTGTAAAGAAGAGCCTCGCCGATATCCCTTCCGACCCAACACAGGCCAAGCGGTATATGACGCCGCCTCTGGCTCAGGTCCTGAGTCAGATTACCGGCCGAAAACTGTCGTTTGACGAGAAGACGACCCCCGAGCAGGTTCAGAACGCTCGATCGGAATGGGCGACCTGGTTGAAAAATCACACCACCTCCTCGGACGAAGCGGAAAACGGATCTTAATTTTACGACTTACCAATGTCCCTTCCTTCTTCAAAAACGGATCAAGCACGGGTAGCGAATAACGAGTCCTCCACCGACTCCTCCGGGGGACAAGAATGGGACGATTTAAAATGGATCCTGGGCTACGCGCGCCCGATCTGGATACTGATCGTCCTTGTGCTGCTGTTTTCTTTTCTTTCCTCCGCATCCCGAAGCGGCATGGCTTACTTCATCAAGCCATTCATGAACGATGTGTTCGGTAACAAGGGTTCACCCGATAAGAGTCTTCCGGCCCTGAAGTTCATTGCTTATAATTTACTCTGGATCTCCGTAGTGGCCGGTCTGACCCTTTACTTCTACCTGTACCTATCCCGGAAAGTGAAGGAAAAAATCATGGTCTCCATCCGTTGTGACGTCTTTGAGCGCCTCCTGAACCTTCCATTGAGTTTTTACTCGAAAAACGAAAAAGGAGATCTCATTTCCCGGGTCACCAACGACATTCGAATATGCCGGCAGGCTCTTCACTCAATTATGACCAAAGTCGTGAAGGAGCCCATGAATGCATTCGTGGCAATCGGTTTAATGCTTTTGGCCTCCTGGCAGCTGACCATTCTCGCCCTCGTGATTGCTCCCCTCATCATTTATCCGATACGCACGTTCGCAAACCGGATCCAGAAACACAAGAAGAAAAGCCTTCTTCGACTGGGAGACGTCGTGGAATCCATCAATCAAGTTCTTTCGGGAATCCGGGTGGTGCGCATGTTTCAGGCGGAAGATCGAGAGCAGGCATTCTTCCGAGAAACCAATGAAAGCCTTCTGAAAAAAAACCTGCGGGTGATCCATAACAAGGCACTGAGCCGTTCCATTCTCCGGCTGACCGTAGGCATTCTGATTGCCGGTTTTATTTTTGGTGGTGCGTGGCTCATCATCAGTCCGAACGCCCCGATCACCCTGACCGAAGGAGAGTTTTTTCTGTTCATCGTCGGTATCTGGATGCTCTACCAGCCCGTTCGAAAATTAACGAAAACCTACAACCGGCTCCGCGAATCCCTGGCCGGGGTCCGACGGGTGCGGGAACTGCTTAACCGGGACCACCTCGCGGAGAACGTTCCGGAAGGATCCCAAGAAATTACCGGTCTCGACGACCGGATCTCCATTCGAAACATGTCCTTTGCTTATGACACATCGCCGGTTCTGAAAGACATTAACCTCGATATCCATAACGGAGACGTCGTGGCACTGGTCGGTCCCTCCGGAGCGGGAAAATCCACGCTCATGGACATCATTGCACGATTTTACCATCCTCAGAAAGGAACGATTACGGTCGATGATATTCCGATTGAAGATATTGACCTGGAATCGTATATCAACCAGCTGTCCATCGTCAGCCAGGACGCTTACCTGTTTAATACCACCATCGAAGAGAATATCCGTTACGGAAATCCCGAAGCCGATGGTGAAAAAATCCGAAAAGCTGCACGCATGGCCCATATCCATGATTTTATAACGTCCCTTGAAGACGGTTATGATACTACGGTCGGGGAAAGAGGGGTCCGGGTTTCAGGAGGTCAGAAACAGCGAATCACAATCGCCCGGGCCATTATGCAGGACCCGGAACTTCTACTGCTGGATGAAGCCACCTCTGATCTGGACAGTCACGCCGAACAGGCCATTCATGACGCCATGGATACGCTCCTGCAAAATCGAACATGCGTTGTGATCGCCCATCGGCTCTCCACAATCCTCGACGCCGACCAGATTGTCGTTCTGAACGAAGGGCGAATTGTTCAAAAGGGGACCCACGATCAGCTTCTTGAAAATGAAGGGCTGTACCGGGAACTCTACGAGTCTCAATTTGAACCCGAACACCTTTCCGCATGAAAAAATTGAAGTCCTTTCTCCGCTACGATAAGTTCAGCTTTAAACTGCTGTTCGTGTACGCGTTTGGCCTGTTGTTAATCGGCCTCGCTCGTCCGGACCCAAAATGGACGAAACCGTACTTTCTCTCCGGCACGGGGCTAATCCTTCTCGGGGAACTGATCCGGGTCTGGGCCGCCGGTCACCTGCGCAAGAACCAGGAACTTACCACCTCCGGCCCTTACTCGTACGTAAAAAATCCACTGTACATCGGAACCATTCTGATTACGGTTGGAACGTGTATCATTGCCAATGGCCGTAAGAATGCCCATTTTCTGATTGCTAATTTCAACTGGATCTTTCTCGGGATCGCGATTGCGGTATTCCTGTTCTACTACATTCCGTACAAGAAAAATCGAGAAGGCGATCGGCTCGAGGAAAAATTTGGTGACGCGTGGAATGAATACGACGACGCCGTACCGGACTATATTCCAAGATTGACTCCGTACCGCGAGGTCGGGACCAGCCAGAAATCCTGGAGCTACTCCACCTTTATCGAAAACAGCGAACACTGGACCCTCCTCCTGGTAACCGCCCTCATTCTGATCATCGCCAATAACGGTTACCTGTTGAGCCTGGTGGGACTGAATATCTGACGGTTCGGCAGGCTTCCGGAGAGACGACCATGTCGGTCAAATACCTCAAACAGCTTAAATCCGACGACGGATTCGCCTCGCCGGACGTGTCGGTCATCGAAAACGATGGTCACAAAATGTTGTTAAAGGATTATGACGCCTGTCCGGCCCGGCATCTCTTCGCCCGGTACATGGCTCACCGGGAAGTTCGGATTATGAACCAGCTTCAGGGTATTGACGGCGTTCCCGAACGGGCGGAACTGATTAACAGTTCCCTTTTTCTGCGGTCGTTTGTCAGCGGCGGACACCTGAAGACGTACGATCCCGGTGATTTGCCGGATTCCTTCTACCATCAACTGGAATCCCTCGTTCAACAAATTCACGACCGAGGGGTTGTGCATCTGGACCTTCGTCACCTCAAAAACATTGTGGTGACCGACGATCTCCGTCCGTTTATCGTCGATTTTGAAACCGCTCTTCAGCTTTCCTGTTTCTCCCTGCTTCCTTCCGTCCAACGCCTGCTGAAGTGGGTGGACCACTCAGCGCTGCTCCGGATCAAAAACCGGTATTTTGACCATCTCTTCACCGAGGAAGACCGTCAGGCGGTTCAGCAGTTCTACCGCTGGCGGCGTCTATGGGTTTTCAGTCTGTTCAAACTACGGGAAA
>CAZSFH010000026.1:14916-19503 GCA_964606115.1 uncultured Planctomycetia bacterium
GTCGAAGGCAAACAACGATCCGGCACGAGCCGAAATGGAGCAGTCCCTGAAACACGGATTTTGGCGAAATCGCAGACCCACGCTTCCAAGTACGACCGGGAGCAATTTCCACAAAACTTTTACCTGATCGCCCTCCGGCTCCATGTCCGCAAAGTCGGATACCGTTCACTCAACAATATACTCAGGAATCGGAACCCATTACTTCCTGTCTTCTTTCTTCCCCAGGAGCGGTTTACGGTTCTTTAATGCCCTTAGACGAAGCGTTGCGAAGATATGTTCCGTATCCCGGATCACTTGGGTCTTCACGGACTTTTGATACGCCTGGACAGCTTCGCTTCGATTTCCTTTGAGCTCCTGTTTCATTCCAATCCAGAAATGCGCGGAACTGAGATTGCCCTCATGCTGATCAATTGAAGAGATGAATGCTTTTGTTTCGATCCTCCCCAGGAGATAAGATACCAACTTGCCTCCAAACGTCTGATCAAAACGTTTCCCACGGGTTTTGAGGTAATCCGTCAGAATGGTCTCGGCCTCCTCCCAACCGACCTGGCTCGCCGTCACGACCCAGCGACCGATATACCCGAGGAGCTGATTGGAATTGACCTCGACTGCTTTCCTGAACGTCCTCTCCGCCTCTTCCCAGTCCTCCTGAACGACGTGGATCAATCCGAGCCTTCCGTAATTGTTGTGCTTTTCCGCCGTTCGTGAACTCATCCCTTTCTCCAGACTCATGCGGTGATAGAACCGGTCAAGATTCATCCGCATATACGCTTTTGCGGCCCAGAGATCTCCCTGTTTCAGGTATAGCATCCCGAGAAGCTTATACACATCCGCTACCATTTGATGATGGGTCCCGAACGCTTGTTCACGAATCCTCTTCACTCGCTGATAGATCCGTTTCGCTTCCTTGAATCGCCCTTTCTTTTCGGCACGTTTTCCTTTCACCACGAGCACTGATGAAAGCGGAACCTTCTTTCGTCCCAGCTGACGCGCCATTTCCATCACCTTTTTGAGCTTTTTGCGCATCTTCTCATCTTCTTCCGCGGAAAGATGTTCCCGCAATGATCGAAGGGCCGTGACAAAATTCCGTGCAGGACCGGTACTCAGATACGGTCCGACCGCTTCTGCAATCGACCGAATAGAATTCTGAACGCGGCCGGTCGGAACCATATTCATCGCAACACGACACGGGTATACGTCCGTCATCGCATCGTGAAACAAAAACCAGACTCCATACGTTCGCCCGGGTTTCAGGTATTCCGACGAGACGAGTTGATACGAGATCTGTCGACTTGCTTCCTGAGCTCCCATTAGAGGATAACTTTTGAACTGCCGTTTCCGGAGCTTCTTTTTTTCAAGGGATATGAAGCCCCAGTCATGAATCATTCCCTCCGGACATGAAAAGGTCCACACCAAATCCCGCTCCTGATCGTCCGGTACTGTAAAGCGGATCAGGGAAAGCCTCTTTCCATATGCGTTCAGAATATGTTTTTGCGGCTTCGCTGATCCGTGTTTCGTCTGTACCTGTTGAACAGGAAATTGATTTCCGACCAGACGGATCTTTTTTCGAAACGCCTCTGACACGATCGGCCCTGCTCCCTCCCATCCCTTTCTGGCGGTTTCGAGAACGTGAAATCGAGCCGAATAATCCACCACCGGTGTCTTTTCAAGAGCTTCCGCCCCTCGATTCCTCGTCCACTCCATCCACTTCAGCATCGACGCGTTGGACACCCCGGAAGCGCTGGATTTTACCCCGAACGTTTTCCCACTCATTTGCTGGAGCTGATAAAACGATACCCGACGAAATTTCTCCTGGTCCGACTCCAGCAAGCGCACCAGAACCGGAAGGGCCCGGGGATCGTTCCGCTGAACAAGGATCCGTGCGGCCGAGAACCGTACAGCTTCTCGCTCAGATTTCAGCGATTCCACCACGGGGCCGAGTTTTGCCTCGGGGAGATGGCGCCCGAGAACCGTAATCGCCAGACGTCTGCGAGAGGCCAATGGACTCCGGAGAGCCTCCCGAAACGGCTTAAGCTGATCTGCATCGACGCCAAGACAGGCGGTTCGTACCGCCTCGTAAACAAACGAGGATCCGATTCGAGGAACAAGCGTCAGTAGATCTGTAGCAGGGACACGGTCTCTCGATTCAACGTACGCCCGAACCGCCGCATACATCAACAGAGGCTTAAATTGATCCTGCTCGAGGTGCGTGAGAATTTCCTGAATCCTCGTCCGGGTTTCCGGGTCTTCCGATGATCGGATTGCCTTCTGTAGACGCTCCGTCACACGGGGTGCGAGTTCCCGGAGTTTTTTCGTTGCACGTTTGCGTTCCTGATAATTTTCCGAGCTTAACTTTTTGACCAAACGATCAAGACTCGTGCTCGGCTTTTTCTTTGGGATCATCTGGAATAAAAACGCTCGAGCCCCCTCTCCTGACGGTTTAACGCTATTTCTCCGGAGCACATCAAAGATCGGACCGAGATGCTCCTCCTCACCATCCACCACGGGCTGGTAAAGCAGAACCAGCATTATAGAGAACAACATCTGCAGAACGAGCGTCCAGGTTAAGTCACGGCCCATGTTGTACGTACCAGTTCGGTTTCTGAATGGAACCCTTGACGCGTTCATTTGTAATTTACTTTGAAAGAGAACGAAGATCCTTCGGCGAAAGAAATACCTTATCCCGAGCAAGATCAAAAGCCGTTTTCCCCTCCTTGGTTTTCACGGACGGATCCGCTCCGTTCTGGAGCAGCATGTTTATGATGTCCGGCGCTTCAACCCACATAGCATACAACAGCGGCGTTTGCCCGAATTTATTTACAGTGTTCACGTGCGCCCCCTGATCCAGAAGATATGAAACCACGCGCACATTCTCATGATATATCGCATTCATTAAAGGCGTAACGCCTTTCCGGCCGGAGGCGTTGAGGTCGGCTCCGTACTGAACAAGTCTTCGCACGGCCTGGATTTTATTATATTTGGCGGCATAGGTCAGAGGCGTTCCACCATGGCTGTTTTTGACGTCCACCCGGGCACCTGCCTTCATAAGAACGTCAATCACCCGCGAGTGTCCTTCACGGGCCGCCAGGAGGAGCGCCGTGTCATCCGACGAATATCGATGGTGAACATCAGCCCCGGCACGTATGAGTCTTTTCGTAGTCTCGTGGTGTCCGGAAAAGGCGACTCGAGCAAGTGCGGTCATGGATTGAAAATCCTCCGACGTTACATCTGCACCTTTTTCAATTAGCTGCTTGATAATTTCGTTATGTCCATTGCTCGCCGCAATCATCAGAGGGGTTTCCCCGAACGCATTGGAGGTATTTGGATCGGCTCCCGAATTCAGAAGTAGTTCCACAATCCTGTCATGTCCCTTCCCTGCAGCATACATCAGGGGATTGTCCCCCATGAAATTTGACTCGTCCACCCCGGCCCCTGCTTTGAGAAGAGCTCTGACGACATCGAAGTGCCCTTTTTTCGAAGCAACCATCAATGCAGTCGATCGCCAGCCTTTCTTGAGACGTGTCTTGGGAGCGATCCCGTCACGAATGAATAACTTTACCCGCTCAACGTTACCGGATCGAATCGCACGAAAAAAGGAGGTTCGTTGCTCCCCGTCCTGTGCCGGACACGGAACGCCAGAAAGAAGCAATACAGTGCAGACGATGATGGAGAGGTACGAGAAGAACGGAAGGCTCCACGATTCAGGGCAATATTTCTTCATGGTCATGATCTCTCTCGGAATCCGATTGGTCTCACAAAAAAATGGTCACCGGCCGTTCAGGACTTTCGGGATAGGGTGAGATTTACGGTTCGAAACCGATCTTTCAGATGTTACTGATGCGGTGTTCTGTCCCGGCTGCGAGCAACCCGATCCGGAAGGGTGTAATAAAATCTGGGCGATTTTCACGAGACGAGACCTCCTTTTGAAGCTCAGCCCCTTCGTCGTCGTTCTTATTTTTTTAGCTCGACAAATATTTGGCTTATTCGCGCAGGGAGCCGGCGACGCTGCTTCGTTCCGGTTCCTGATCGATATATTCTTCCGGAATCCGCTTTTCAAAATCCAGGGAGACCAGATCGGAAACCCCATCTTCCTGCATCGTCAGCCCGTACACCTGATCCGCGGCGGCAATCGTCTTCTTTTTATGCGTAATAATCAGGAACTGGGTGAGGTCGGTAAACTCATTCAACATCCCGATAAACAGGTCCAGGTTGGATTCGTCCAGCGGGGCATCCGCTTCGTCCAGGATGCAGATTGCACTCGGGTTCAACATGAACAGGGCCATCATGAGAGCAAGGCTGGTCATTGCCCGTTCTCCGCCGGAGAGCAGCGAAAGTTTGGACATTTCCTTGCCGGGCGGCTTCGCAAAAATTTCAATTCCGCATTCGAGGAGATCGGACTCCCGTTTCTTACTGTCCTCCCCTTCCTCGTCTTCGTCCTCTTCCGAATCCGATGCGTCATCGTACACCGCTTCGAGCGTCGCTTTTCCTCCTCCGAACAGTTTTCGAAACAGCTGATGGAAGTTTTCCTTTCCCTTTTCCAGAGTATTCTTGAATCGTTTCCGGCTTTCCTTCTTCATTTTTCGAATA
>CAZSFH010000027.1:0-4369 GCA_964606115.1 uncultured Planctomycetia bacterium
CTGGTTCGTGTGATACTCCGCGTTACTGCGAATGTTGTACAGGGCGGCGCCGAGGGCGTCCGGATCGTCCTGCGGCTCGCGGAAAAAGGCGCCCCCGTCCGGGTACAGTTTGCTGGACGGGACTTTGGGTTCGTATGTTTTCTCCTTTAGAACGTAGGGAAACACGTGACCGGGCGGTTCATGATGTTTGAGTGCCCAGGCCGAGTACCTCGCGGCGGTTTCATCAAATTTCCCGACCCGGTAGGAAAGAGCGGCATTCCGCACGCCCGGATTCCCATGAAGCGTGAAATCACCAAACGCGTGTTCCTGGCGGGCGGGGGTGAGGGAGTGTCCGTACAGCCATCGATAGAACCGTTTCAATCTCTTGCTGTCGTAGTACCGGTGATCCGATCCCGTAAATTCCAGCACGTCGGCGTAACCAGTTTTCTGGGGGCGAGAGTCGCCGCTCGCCAAACGAGCCCAGGCGTAGTTGGTGGCGACTCTCGTGACCCCGTCCTCCGTCATCTGAACTTTGTAATGGTGGTGATAATAATCGTCCTCAAAGTTTCGCTTCCCCTGATAGACGTCCCAGGTGCCATGTGTGCCGCGACGCCCCAGCGGCCACGCGCCGACCGGTTCAATTTTCTCGAGCTTCCGGTCGATCAGCGACTCCGCTTTCTCAATGCGGCTCTGGGAGAGATCGTCGTAGACGATATCCAGTGCGATGATCGCGCTGAACGCCGCGCCCATCGGGTTCACGACGCCGTTGTGCTTATGAGTTTCATCGAAGACTACCTGTTTCAGGGAGCCCTGGATCGCCTGAAAAACGCGATTCGCGTGTTTGTCCTGTCGCTCCGGCTGAAGGATGTATGCGAGAGCGACGGCGCCGAAATATCGCTGCAGATTGTTGATCCGACCGGCTGCGTTGTAGGAGGCGATGTCATCGAAGGTGGGAGCTCCCCGGTTGACCCGTTTCAGGGCGTTTTCTTTCATGGTCGCCCACGGCTCTCGGCTGGCTCGTTCACGCAGCTCGGAAAATTGAGAGCGTTTGCAGATCAGGAACGGGTGCTCGGGTTCATGAGCCATTCCTGGACGAAGGCTGCAGGCCGTGGTGAGAACGGGAAGAAGAAAAACGAACGGCACGATCTGGAACAAGCGTCGAAAGTCAATCGGGAACATGGAATCGTTATGATCGATATGAAACGGGTTTGGATTGGTTGGATGGAGTCGTGATTATTGCCGTGTTCGGTTGTGAAGACCGCGTTGTCCGAAGGACGGTACCGGTCGGTCCAGTTTTGTCTCTCAGGTTCCTCGGCGTCTCCGCGGCGGTGGGTTTCTGGAGGACGGCGCAGGCGGATAGGAAGAGGAAGATGACCAGAAGTATCAGGGGGCTGGCAAAAATGAGTTCTTCTATCTGAAACATGTAGAACCGATACATAAGGGATAGTTAAAGATCATTTATTGCAAGAGATTCCGATGTAGAATTCAAATCGGTTCCCCTCCGGGGGGTCGTTGTGAATTCATCAGTAAAATCAATTTACTCTGGAGTTTTTTTTAGTTATAATAAAATTTCTGACCGCATGGAAGGAAGGATGTGAATTTTGGCTGAAAGAGGGAAACAACATAACGTTCCTCTGGAGATGACGGGTTACGTTTGCGAACGGTCCCATGGTAAAAGTAAAACACCGATTGTTCGGCGAGCTGGCTGAGGCGGCGGGATACATTACTGAAGACCAGCTCGACGAGGCGCTTGAAGAACAGAAGCGAACACGAATGGACGGGGAAACCGTGCCGTTGCTCGGAGAAATTCTGCGTCGCAGGGGGTACATGAATGAAAGACAGGTGCAGAACGTGCTGAATGCCGCACGCCGGCTCGGGGGTCGCCGCTTTGGTGAGATGGCGATGAACCTCAATCTAATCACGATCCAACAGCTCGATGCCGCCCGGAGCGTCCAGCGCAAGTTAGAACATCCCGAGCGGGAGGTGGATTGGGAGGAGTCCACGCGGGCGGTCTACGAGTCGCTCCGGGAGGAGCAGGACAACAAAGACGATCCCCCAATCCTTGGCCGCATCCTTAAGAAGCTGGGGTTTCTCTCGCAGGAGCAGGTACAGAATATCCTCGACCGTCTCAGCGGGTTCGTCGGAAACTGTCCACACTGCGGCACCGGAATTGAAATGGATTCGAATCCGGTCGGCGAGCAAATCCGATGTACGCGCTGTAACCGTCCAATTCAGGTCAGTCGCTCGTCGTCGGACACCATATTCATGGAGCCGGTGTCCGACAGGGATCCGAGTGACTCGGACAGCGTTAGCGTGGACCAACTCCGGAAGACCGAGACCGAGGAGTATCAGTTTCTGGATGTGATCGGCCGGGACGAAATGGGGGTGACGTACCGTGGGAAAAGAAAGAAAAATGATCAGAACGTGGTGCTGAAGGTGCTTTATCCGCGTCGGGTGGAAGATCCCCGGGCAATGTCGTTTCTCAAAGAACGGGTTCAGGAGGTTCAAAAACTGTCCGACCCCGCGATTCGCAGGGTCATGGGATTCAAAAAACATCAGAATCTTCATTTTCTCGTGCTTGAATGGGTGGAAGGGGACAGTCTCCGGAATCTACTTGATCGCATGACCACCCTGGACCCCATGTTTGTGCTGAAGGTAGCCCGGTGTCTCGTCTCGGCTCTGCGGAAAGGCGCTGCACGGAATATCTTTCACGGGGACATCCGACCGTCTCACATTCTGCTGTCCGAGGACGATGAGGTAAAGCTGACCAAGTTCGGCCTTGCTCAGGAGCCGTCGGAGCACCTCTTTATGTTTACCCGCGGGACGGACGAGGCGCCGTTTTACATGTCCCCGGAGTTAATTGTGGACAAACGAATGATGAATCGACGCGCGGACATTTACTCCCTTGGTGCCTGTCTCTACCACATGGTCACCGGAGAACCGCCGTTTACCGGATGCTCTCCGTATACCGTCGTCCGGACGGCGTTCAAGGAAGGGATTCAACCGCCGCATATCGTCAACCCCGACGTTTCGAGGGGGTTATCGAGGTTGATTAATAAGATGGTGGCCGTGGAGCCGAAGGATCGATTTGAGGATTATCTGGAACTGAAGAACGCACTGGATTCATCGAATCTTCTAAACAGGGGCGGATCACGCAACGTCTCCTCCTCCCGTCCCGGCCGCCGTTCCGGTCGCAAAAGAAACTCCTCCGGCGGTCCGGGTCCCCCACGGCGGAGGTAAGCTTACGTCGAGCGAGAGCTCGATCCGCGAGATGTATCGATCTCCGCGACGTACACCTGTGGGTGACCCGTTCGGTCCGATGTGAAGCTCACCATGGATTCGTCCGGGCTAAAGGCGGGATGTGGATGGGTCCACTGCGGGCCGTACACGGTGTCGACGTCCATTTCCATCCAGCTCATAGCCTCATCACGGTTTTCCCGGGCCCGTTCCCAATCTTCCTCCGTGGCGTAGCTGGATTTTTTCCACTGACTGCCGCCGTTCGAGCTTTCAGGATAGAAGAGAGTTTGCCGGTCTCCCGTTGAAACGTCGACCCGCTGTACGCCGTTGTCCGGATGATTGGTGTCACAGAGAATGGTCGAGCCGTCGTTGCTGGATGTAATATGCCAGGCGTTAAATTCCGCGATGGTGGAGATGGAACCGGTGTTCCAGTCCATGCGTTTGATCGCGTTCGGCCAAACCGTGAAGAGGAGATCCCCCGTTTGTCCCAGAAACGTTTCGTGTACGACGAATTCGTCGTTGCCGTGTTCGTACAGGCATTCCATCTCGCTGCCGTCCCGCCGGACCCGATGCATACGCGGCGCGGGATCGGCGGCGAACTCGATCCAGGATGGATCCGTCGGGTGAAACTGAGGATGAATCACGGTTCGGTCCTGTTCGAAGAGGATCTCCTGTTCGGTGCCGGATCGGTTCGTGACCACGAGTCCGTTTGAGCCGTTTCGCTCGAAAGCGGTAACGATCCATTCTCCGTCCGGATCCAGGTTGCATTCCCCGAGAGATCCATTATCGATCTCAAGGAGCGTGCGCGTGTCGAGGGTCGTACGGTCGATCGCTTCCATTCGTCCAGCCCGTGTGTAATAGATTTCGTTTCCCCGTTTTCCGTAAATCGCGGACATGGGATGAAGGTTCGCCACGTCGGTGAGCTGCCGGAGGGGTCCATCCGGGTACTGGAGCTCAAACAGCTGCGGAGATCCCGTCCGGTAGGACGTCAGCAACAGGTCTCGACCATCAGGGGAAAACGCGGAGGTCAGATAGTAAGGCGTATGGTTGATGCATTCCGCGTTCGTGAGTTGATGAAAGAGGGTCCCCGTTCGATCGTCCCGAACGGTTTGGTGTTCGGAAGGAAACGTCTGGATGGCGTTTCTTGACACGG
>CAZSFH010000027.1:4383-19039 GCA_964606115.1 uncultured Planctomycetia bacterium
TCCTGATGGAATAGATGATTGCTGTTCACTTGACCTCCCATTATAACATCTCGAAGCTTGGAAAAGCGACCATTTTTTTTTGGTTGATGAACGAATCACCGAGCGGGTGTGTTTCATACTTCATCTTTCAGGGGTACAAATGTGCGGATGTGGTCTGGAGACGAAATCGGTTTGTGTTTCGATGACAGGCTTGTATGCTGGAGCTTCTTGTCGCTTCTCCTCATACCCGGGCCGGCGTTTTCGTGTTTCAATTTACGCTGTCGCCCGGGCCCTGTTGATTCTGGATGCGTGATGTTGCTGATCAATCGATCGCACCTCGAAGCGAAAAATTCGAAAGACTTGAAGGAAAGCCGGGGAAAATTCATAATGTGCGGGAATAGGGGGTCTTGGGATGAACGGTTCTGATCTTTTTTCCGAAATAAAGGATTTCGTTTTACCATGAGGCGTTTGTTCGGATGAATATGCCGGACCAACCGTTAAAAACCACGCTCGTCGGATCGTACCCGGTGCCGCACTGGCTCATAGCAACTCCTTCCCGCACCGGCGTTCTGGATGCGACGAAGGTGGTCATGAAAACGCAGGAAGACGCGGGGATCGACGTGGTCGTTGACGGGGAATTATATCGATGGGACGTGAACCACCCGGAGACGAACGGAATGATTGATTATTTTATCGGTGCGATGTCCGGCATCCGCACGGAGATTACCCGTACCGACGTACGGGAGTTTCAGTTGCGGGAGGACCTTGAATATCGTTCCGAACCGGCGGGGGTGGTGGAGGAGCAACCCGGAGAGGGAACCCTGGACATTCCCACGGATTACAGGCGGGCTCGATCCTGCACGAATCACCACCTGAAATTTACCGTGACCGGTCCGCATATGTTGAGCAAGACGCTCATGAACAATCAGTATGGGGACCGAGCCGAGCTTGCGATCGCCCTGGCGGAGGTTCTGTCCGATCAGATTGCGGACATCGATCCCGAAGTACTTCAGCTGGACGAAGCAAACGTGACGGGTCATCCGGAGGAAGGAGAATGGGCTGCGGAGGCACTCAACATTGTTCTTGACGCCGCGGACGGCGCCGATCGGAAAGGGGTACACCTTTGTTTCGGCAACTACGGCGGACAGAGTATTCAGGAGGGCCACTGGCAGGACCTGTTCGACTTGATGAATCAGCTTCACTGCGATCACGTGGTGATGGAATTTGCGTTCCGGGGGTACGACGAGCTCGCGTATTTCCGGGACGGACTCAAACCGGAAATGGACATTGGACTGGGGGTGATTGACGTGAAGAGCAACCTTGTGGAGACCCCGGAACAGGTCGCAAAGCGAATTGAGAAAGGGGTGGAAACGGTCGGGGCCGAACGCATCGGCTGGATCCATCCGGACTGCGGGTTCTGGATGAACAAGCGGACCATCGCGGATCAAAAAATACAGGCGCTCGTTGACGGGCGGGATCTATTCCTGGGAAACAATGAGTGATTCATCGGCGATTCTTCTCGTATCGTGTCCGGACGGGCCGGGTATTCTCGCCGCGATCACCGGGTTTATCAGTGACCACGGCGGGAATATTCTGGAACTGGACGAGCACGTTGAGACTCAGAATGAAATCTTTCTGATGCGGATTGAGTGGGAGCTGGAGCCGTTCGACCTGCCGCGGGATCAGATTGAACCAGCCTTCCGTCCGATCGCCGAGCGGTTTTCAATGGACTGGTCCCTTCATATGTCCGACGAAACACCTCGGATGGCGGTGTTCGGCACGAAACAGCCGCACTGTCTCCACGATCTCCTCGTCCGGGCCGAGTCCGGTAAGTGGAACGTGTCGATCCCGGTGGTCATCAGCAATCATGACGATCTTAGGCCGGTGGCACAGGCGTTTGAGATCGACTACCACTTCGTTCCGGTCAATCAGGAGACGAAAATGGAGCAGGAGCGCGAGCAACTGGCCCTCCTGGACGAATACGATGTTGAGTTTATCGTTCTCGCCCGCTACATGCAGGTTTTAAGCGAGCAGTTCGTGGAGGCGTATCCGAATCGAATTATCAACATTCATCACTCGTTTCTTCCGGCGTTTCCCGGTTCCGAACCGTACCAGTCCGCGTACGAGCGGGGGGTAAAAATTATCGGGGCGACCAGCCATTACGTGACGGAGGAACTCGACCAGGGGCCGATCATCGAGCAGGACGTGGTACCGGTTTCACACGAGGATGAGGTCTCGGACCTGAAGCGAAAGGGACAGGACCTGGAGAAGATTGTGCTGGCTCGCGCGGTCTGGAATCATCTCCAGCGCCGCACGCTTGTGTTCGACAATCGGACCGCCGTTTTTTAAGGGGTAGG
Organism: uncultured Planctomycetia bacterium; assembly: GCA_964606115.1. Lineage (GTDB taxonomy): Bacteria > Planctomycetota > MHYJ01 > CAYXQY01 > CAYXQY01 > CAYXQY01. The sequence continues at coordinate 6,720 of CAZSFH010000027.1, forward strand.
TCATGGGGTTACTCGATATTCTGGTACTGTGCGCCTATTTCGCCGTGATTGCGGTCATCGGATTCCTGTGTATGTACCTGGTTGACGACCAGGAGGGATTCTACATGGGAGATCGGAAGGTGGGGAAATGGCTGCAGACCTTCGCGGCGTTTGGAGCGGGAACGGGGAATCACGAGCCGATCCTGGTCACGAGCACAACGTGGACCAGCGGGTTGAGCGGGATCTGGAGCGTGTTTCTCTACCTCTTCGTCACCCCTTTCTACTGGATCGTGGCGGTCTGGTACCGTCGCATGCGGCACATCACCATCGGGGACTGGTTCGAGGAACGCTACGAGAGCAAGGGGCTCGGTGCGGCGTACGCCGTTTTTGCGTTAATGTTTTACATGGTGTTTATCTCAATCCTGTTCTCCGCGATTTCCAAAGTCACCTCAACGCTGATCGAGGTCAAGAAAGTTACACTTCCGCTTATGGAGGAACCGGTGGCCATGGAGCTCTTGCTGATTCCCGTCATCTGTTTTTTCGTTATTCTGTACGGGCTGGCGGGAGGACTCAAGGCTGCTTACTGGTCGGATCTCATGCAGGGGGTATTTATCATCCTGCTCTCGATCATTCTGGTTCCGGTGGGACTTTCCGCTCTGGTGGAACAGTTCGGGGATCCGTCCACGATGAATGTGCTCGATGGAATGAGCATCCTGCACGACCGGCTCCCGGAATCTTATTTTCAGATGTTCGGCGGTCCACGATCCGGTGAATTTCCCCTGCATTACATCGTGTCCCTGACCCTCCTGACGCTGGTGGGGGTGGTCGTGTATCCCCATTTTATCGCGGTGGGCGGCGGTTCCGCGGACTCCGAGAATACGGCCAGGTTCAGTCTCGTGACCGGAAATTTCATCAAGCGATTCTGCACGATCGCCTGGGCGTTCACGGGTTTGATTGTGCTTGCCCTTCTCGCCGGAAACGTTGAACTCGTGACGGATCCCGACAAGGCCTGGGGGCTGGCGACCCGGGAACTGCTCGGTCCGCTCGGGCTCGGTCTGGTGGGGCTGATGGTCGGATGTCTTCTGGCCGCCCTGATGTCCTCCGCCGACACATATATGCTCGTGACCTCCGCTTGTATCGTTCGAAACATTTACGCTGCGTATGTGGATGAGGAGGCGAGCGAGAAAGAATATCTGTTGCTCGGTCGGATCACTGGATTTTTTGTGATCGCCGGCGCGGGTGTTATTGCTATGTTCTTTATGGACGTGTTCGAGCAATTCAAATTTTCACTCGAAATCCCCATTCTTTTCGCCGCTCCGTTCTGGGTGGGAATTTTCTGGCGCCGTGCGAACCGTACGTCGGTCTGGGTAACCGTTCTATTCTCGGCTATCTTGTTTTTCGTCATCCCGATGCTCGCTCCGTTTCTGTTTCCAGATTTGCGGACCTCCGACTACCTGACGAAAACGAACGGGGTACGGATCCGGAATATAAAAAGGAAGGCGACGAAAGTGGACGTTGCACAAAGGGCGGCGTGGGAGAGAGCACGAGAGCAGGCAAGACAAAAGGAGAACCGGAAGGAGCGCAAAAAGGCCCTGGACGCGCTCGGCGATCCTCCCCCGGATGCGGAGGTGGGCGAAATGATTACCGAGTCCTTTCAGACGGGAGGAAAACCGGTGTTCTGGACCGGGTCGGTCAAGCCGGACGAGGGCACGGAGCTCGAGGTGGTTCGGAAGGAGGAAGAGGGAAACGCAATTTTGATCGTCAAGCGATACCAGGGTCCGGTTCGATGCACGGGTCGATTGAATGTTGGATTTCTGCTGTATGAAGCGGTTGGAATGAATCTGGAGAAAATGTCCGATGCCATGCTGGAAACACTCCGTATTCCCCTCCGGGTGTTCCTTCCGTTTCTGGTGTTGATCGTGGTCAGCTTCTTTACGCCGATGAACAGCAAGGAGACGCTGGACCGGTATTACGCCAAGATGAAAACGCCGGTCCGTGAGGATCCGGAGGAAGATCGGCAGGCGATTCGTGCTTCCTACGAAAATCCGGAAGCGTTTGCAGACCGGGAACTCCTGCCGGAATGGGACAACCTGGAAATTCAGAAGCCGCGAACAAGCGACCTTGCCGGGTTCGTCGTCAGTTTCGTGATCTGTTTCCTTCTGGTCGGACTGGCGGCCTGGCTGGCCGGGGTCGGCGTGTGAGGACGTGCTCCTGATTCGGCTGGGGCCTTACCGTAAAAGGAGATTGACCCGGTGCGTTTTCAGCTGTTTTTCCGCAGGATTTATTCGATGTGGAACACACGTCAGGGCCTGCCGTGTTCTGTGGCCTCTTCGAACAGGGCGGAACTTGAAAAAACGATGAACAGGAAATAAGCTATTAAAATCTTTCGAATCCTCATTTTGGTATTTGGACTCTCGAAGTGTATCTTCTTCGATTCCTCGGAGGTGAGACATGGTCTCCGTCAAACGGTTTTTTCAGCTTGTCACGCTTCGCGGGATCGTTATTTCAGCGATAGCGGCCGGCGTGACGTACGGATGTTATGCACTTGACTTGTGGGCTGATATCCCGTCGGCGATCGTGAGCGTTGCGATCATCTTTCCGATTGTCTTCTCGATTAACGCGGCGTATACGCGCCGGGAAAAGGCACTTCGAAGCCTGTCAAAAATCAAAGCTCATCTTTTGAATATCTTCTACGCGCACCGGGATATCTACCAGGGAGACGACAAGGAGAAAGTACAGTACGCCGAGACCAAGATCGTCACGCTTCTCGAGGAGATCGAACGGTACTTTACGGAACAGGAGGGGGAAGACGAGGAAATAAGACTGACCCGGGTATATAAACATTTCTCGGATCTGATGAAATCGATCAGTTCACTTCAGGGCAACATCGGCGGGTTTTCTCGGTACGTTCAGTCCCATCGAACCGCCACGCAGGAATTTGAAAATATGCGGAACATCCTCATTTACCGGACGCCGGTCTCCCTGCGGTCGTACAGTTATATCTTCCTCAACCTGTTTCCGATCCTGTTTGCTCCGTTTTTTGCCTACCTGTCCAATGAGTATTTTTTCGGTCTCGGATTCGGCGTCGCCGTGTTTTACACGTTCATCCTCGTGGGACTGGACAAAATCCAGGATGACCTGGAGGATCCGTTCGACCAGGAAGGCAGCGACGACATCCGGTTTCAGTCGGACGAAGATATTGAGAAAATCCTGAAAGTCGAATAGATAGCGGACGATCTTCATCTTCACGCTGATGGTCGAGGCGGGGAATCTTCGACATCCGGTGTCGGAAATAGAACGAGAATGCCCATCAGCCCGATGTTGGTAAATAGTAGCGGGGCCATCATGGGAGCCCCTCGGATGAACCGTTCCAGCACAAACTTGCCGTCGGCCGTCAGGTTGGCTTCCGCGTGAAAGTACAGCCCGAGGGGCCCAATGATTAGAAGAAGCAGCATGGCTGAGGCGTAGCCGATCAGATCTCCTCGGTCCGGCTGCTCGATCAGCGCCAGACCCAGGGCCACACATGTGGCGAACAAACCGGCGGCCGCGGCGAACCACATCCATGGATCCGAAAAGTGGTGGCGTGCGTGGTCGATGACGCTGCTCACCGTCGCGATCATCGCGCCAAGACTGACGATGTAATAATACGCTTTGGATTTGCTGTACGGGAGCTGCAGCGACCATCGGTTCAGGAACATCAGGTTCCCGCTGCCGGTGGGTTTTTCACGCCAGACCGCGCTTATGCCGAGCCAGCCGACGAGGGCGAACGACAGCGGGCCGAGAACCGGAGGAGACCAGATGATCCCGGGGATCGTCACTTTGTAACCGGGTGGGGCACCCGGACGGATGGCAAGCTGCATATGGAAAACCGTTCCGAGAATACCGACCACGACGCTTGCGAGAAGGACCAGCGATGCCACAAGTGAGGCCGTGTTCCGCCACTTCCGTGCAAACAGCCCCGCGATCAACAGAAGCAGACCCGCGACGGGACCGAACACGATCGGTATCCATTCACGGATAACAATCGTTCCGTTGATCAAATGTGAAAGATACGTGTCGAGACCGAGAAAAAGTTCATTGGATGCCACAAGGAGAAGAACCAGCTGGTCCCGGTCAAACGGGATCCAGCGTTCCAGAACCGCTAGACCCGGATGAATCTGAGAAAGGGAAGATCGGCCCTCCAGGATATCCGCCATCGCCCTGTTATTCCGCCTCATCGGATTTTGAATTGGTTCCTCCCCGGTCGCTGTCGGTGGGGCCCGGTTCGTTTCCGTCTTTTGACGATTCCTGACTATCGCCGCCGGATTGCTTTTTGTTATTGGCGCCGTTGTCGTCTTCACCGGATGATTTCGAATCCCCGTTTTCCCGTTCGTCCGGAACCTCCATACCGTGGTCGCGAAGGAGGTCGTTTCGCATCTCCTCCAGGTGCGTCTGAGATTTGAGCATTTCGTACGCTCCGTGCCACTGCGTGTAATCCGGTCCAAGCATCCACGCACCGAACTTCGCGGTGCGGCCCCAGTGGTGCCAGAGCTCGAAGTATTCGTACTCAATGGGCTCGTCGAATTTTTCCTTCGTCAGCAACCCTTTTTCACGGAGGTCTTCAATCATCCCTTTGCCTTTTCGAACCCAGTCGTTGATTTTGAGCGTCAGCTGGTCGGCGTCTTTGTAGAACTGATCAACGAAATTTCGATTGTGACAGTTCGAGCAGACGTTTTTCATTCGCCGGCGGTTTTCCTGCCAGACGGGACGTTTCGTTGAGATGGGTGGGAAAAGGTACCAGGACAGCCGTTCTCCCACGTCATGGGTGGTGGATGCACCGCCGAAGCCACTCATGTGACAGGTCGCGCAGGTGGGAGCGGGGAAATCTTTTACCGTTTGTGTGCCCGCTTTCGCGTCCCAGTTCCAGTTCTCGCCCTGCGTGTGATAGGAAATGCCGTGGGGGGAGTTTTCATAGATTTCGAACTGCGGGTGATCCGGACCGATATGACAGGCGTTGCAGGTTTCCGGCTTTCGGGCCTGTTTGATGTCGAATTTATGACGGAGGTGGCATTTCTGGCACGTGCCGACCGATCCGTCTTTGCGGGGTTTGCCGATGTTGTGACACTTTTCACAGGCAAATTTCGTAATGGCACGCCCTTCTTTTTTGAATAGCACGTTGCGGGCCGCGTTGATTGGTTTGTTCGCTTCGGGGATTTCATCGTAGAGTTGCTTATGACGGTCACTGAGCTTTTTTGTTCCCCACATCGCGGCATATGCGGGAATGCTATGTCGGCTCTGTCGGAACTGTTCGACTTGCTGCTGGTGACAATTCGCACATATTTTTGGGGTCGGAGAAGGAAGTACGTGAGTGTCCTGATGCGCAACCGCGCCCGGATAATCTTTTTTGACTTCATGACAATCCTGACAGGTAACACCCTCCGCAGCTTTGGTGCTGTGTCCGAACTGCTGGACGATCCCGGGTGTGTTTTTTTCATGGCACTCCACACACCGGTTGTCACTGTTCGCGAGGACGTTCTGGCTTTCCGACCTGGAGTCGCTTGAGGAACCGGAATCCACCACCTGGACGATCAGCAGAATACCGAGGATGATCAGTGTGATGACACCGCTCGCGATGACGATGCGAGCATACTTGAGGAACCCCTTCTTACCGGGTGGGAGATCTGATTCCGGAGGAACGTTTTCTGATTCCTGATCCATTTAATCAAGGAGAATCGGGGAGCAACAACAGGAGGAGTCGGACGTCGAATTCGACGACCTGTTTTGAGTCGTTCTTTCTCCTAATCATTATATTTTTTTCGCATGCGATTTACAGGGTGCGGTTCTGTTGAGAATGTCACGATCGAGTGCTATCATCGCGTATCGCCTTTTTAAAATGTTTTAAAGAAGGGAGCTTCCGATTATGCAGAGGAAAAGCCGATTTCACAAACGGATCCCGGCGCTTCGTAGCGTTTCTTTGATGATGGTGTTCATTTTTACTTATACCGTTTGTCCGTCATTAATCGCGGGGCCGAAAAAACAGCCTTCGAAAGGAGATCCATCTGAGAAAACGTATCCGGTTCATTACGTGTCCTCTCCAGAAATTCATGTGGACGGGAAACTAACGGAAAAAGCGTGGAAACGAGCCAAGCAACTATCGGACGTGAAGTTGCCGTGGAGTGAGGTAGAACCGCCACAAACCCATTTTCGAGCTTTTTACGGGCCGGGGGGATTTTACTTTTCGTTTCGTGTGAAGGATGACGACATCGTCGTGCAGGAAACGGTCCAGCATGAAAAGGATATAATTCACGAAGATCGAGTTGAGCTGTTTTTCGCTCGTTCCCCCTCCCTGAAGACGTATTACGGTCTGGAAATGGATCCAGATGGTCTGGCGTTTACGTACCGCGCGTCGTATTACCGGAACTCAGATCTAACCTGGAACCTTCCCGAAATGAAGCTGGAAGGTACGACCCGGAGCGACGGATACAGCGTGGAGGGACGCATTCCGCTTTCGTTTTTCCTCCGACACCGGCTCTTTTCCGGATCGGATGCGAATCGTGTGATGACCGGACTGTTTCGAGCGGAGTTCAGCCGGAACGAAGATGGAGACACCCGCCATGCGTGGATGTCCTGGATTGATCCGGGGACGCAAGGGGCGGATTTTCACCGTCCACAGGCCTTCGGATGGTTCGTCTTCGAGTAGGAGTGGCATTATGATCCGATCGGATTCGGGCCGATCGTGAAGCCTGTTCAGTTTGATATTTTAGATCTATCCTGTTATAGTACTGATTCAACTTCGTCAGAATGGCAGAACTTCTTTTATTTGCTGGTCGATCATGACTCGTCAAAACCTGAAATTCGCACCTGAAGGTTCTTTGCAGACCAGCCCTACCTGTATGTTCACCGATCACCAACGTGTGACGTTCTGCTGTTCCTGTCCCTGTTGCTGTTGTGGGTGTTGAGCCCACGCAACGCTTTTCCCGATCCCTCCGTGATTGTTTTTTCCTTTCTTACCGGCCGGAAGTAACTACGCCGGTTAATTTCGGGTTTTCTCACCCCTTTTCTTGTTTGAGTGCAGCGATGGGAAAGACCACCGCTGGATGTGATAAACACCATGAGTCGAACTGAATCAAATACGTTTCCGACGCCCGACGACCCGTCCGGTACGGCGCTGATACTCGCGGCGCATGGGTCCCTTTTAAACGATCAGTCCGACGTGCCTGCGTTCCAGCACGCTGATACCGTCCGGCGCACGGGGATCTTTGACGAGGTCCGGGAAGCATTCTGGAAGGAGGAACCGACGTTCCGTAATGTGCTCCGCGGCCTTAAGAGTGATACGGTGTTTGTTGTGCCCCTCTTTATCAGCGAAGGGTATTTCGTCGATCAGGTGCTTCCCCGTGAACTCCGAATCACGGGGCCGGACGCTCCGGACGTTAAAAAATTCGTTCATCTTACCGAACCCATCGGTACACATCCGTCTCTGGGAGACGTAATCGTGCATCGTGCTGAAGAGGCCTGTGATGAAAAAGCACTCGCGGATCGCTCCCTGGTATTAATCGGCCACGGAACGAAGCGGAACCCGAAAAGCAAACGCTCCATCCTGAACCACGCCGACCGTCTCCGGCATCGTAATCGCTTCCGGGACGTCAGTACCGTCTTTCTTGAAGAATCACCGACCGTCGATCAAACGGTAAACGTGGCTGCCACGGATCACGTCATCGCAGTTCCGATGTTTATTTCGGATGGTTTTCATACCGACGGTGAAATACCGGAAGAAATCGGGGTGATTGAAAATGCGTCCGAAACGGTGGAACGAGGAACCGCCGTGTCCATAGAGGGGAAACAGGTGCGATACACCGCGGCGGTGGGGACGGACCCACTGGTGGCGAGTGTGGTTCTTGAACGGGCAAAAGAGCAAGGGGCACCGGTGCAGAATTCTGTTCCATTTCCGCGACCCGGGACGATGTCAGCACCTTCGGTCAAAGATTCGAGCATGAATCAGCAACGTTCCTATGGATGATCAGCAGCTGGAGATTCTGGTTGAGATGGCCTCGAATGGAATTGAGAGGGATGATCTCCGTATCACGCCGGCCGATGGGGAATACCGGGTTAACGCCGGGAACGACGTTCAGACCGTTTCGGCAATCGAGCTGAAGCGACTTGCTCGGAACGAGTTGTCGGATTATGTGACGAACTGGTATTTCTGGGACGTTGACGTCGGCCGGCAGGGGTCGGCCGGCTGGACGTTTCTCCGGTGGCTTGAGAAAGCAAATAAGCGACCGGTACCGGAACGGTACGAATGCCTGGAAACGGGTACGTACGATCGAACCTGGGGTCAGGTTTCCGTTACCGTCCGGTTAAATGAACGGGGGGAGCGGCGGTATGCCCTGACGCACCTTGAGGATCAGGAGGCGTCTCTCGATGAGCTGGAACTGCATGTGGACCCGCTCGATGCTCGAGACATTGCAAAATACACGGACCACGGAGAATACCGTCCCCTGAAAGGGGCCCCGGACCTTCAGACCGGCTGGGTGTTTTCAAATTTAAACCACGAGAAGCTGATCCGGACGATCGATTTTCTCTATCCGTCGTCGGTCGCGAACTGGCATCGCGATCAAAATAATTCGCTGGATATCACCCATTATCGGGACGCCGCGGACCGTCATACGGGGATTTACCAGGTCATTGAAAACCTGTCTTCGGAGGGCTTAAATACTCTTGTTAAGGAATGCTGCACTGATTCCAATTGTATCAAGCGAAGATGCTGGCAGGAGACGTCCGAAAAGGCAATACCGGTACATGGGGGCAACGGTGAGATTCCGTGCCGCGAACCGTGTCCACTGTTTATCGATCAAGCCCGGAAAACCGTTCATGAATCCACTTCGAAACCGCAGGGTGCATCGTCATGAGTGATACCAGCAATGAAACACATGATGGTATGGTGTACCTCGTCGGGGCCGGTCCCGGAGATCCGGATCTGCTGACCGTTCGTGCGTACCGACTCATCAGAAATGCCGACGTGCTTCTGCATGATTCTCTGACCCGTGAGGAGGTCGTGGATCTGGCTCCGCTCACGGCCGAGGTGCACAACGTTGGTAAGAAACCAGCAAGCAAAGGCGGGAAACGCGTGAAACAGGAGGAAATTAACCGGTTAATGAAAACCAGAGCGGAGGACGGACTGTCGGTGGTTCGGCTGAAAGGCGGAGACCCGAACGTGTTTGGACGTGGAGGGGAGGAATCGGAATTTCTGGCGTCCGAAGGTATTTCGTTTGAGGTGGTACCGGGAATTTCCAGCGTGCTCGGAGGACCCGCCGCCGCCGGTTTCCCCCTGACCCACCGGGATCTGGGATCGAGCTTCACGGTCATCACCGGCCATGAAGATCCCGAGAAGGAAAATAGTGCGCTGGATTGGGACGCTATTGGTCGAATGGTGCAGGCCGGGGGCACACTGATCATTCTGATGGGGGTATCCAGACTCGAACAGAACGTCCGGGCTCTTCTTGAACACGGGGTCTCTCCGGATCTTCCCGCCGGTGTAATAGAGAAGGCCAGCTATCCGGAGGAGTTCGTTCTAACCGCCCCGCTGAAGAATTTCGTGGAGCAGGTCCGGGAGGAAGACGTGTCTCCGCCGGCCGTTTTTGTGATGGGAAAAGTCGTTGAGGTTCGGGACCGGGTGAAAGAATCTTTTCTTCGCAAAAACCTTTCGTTCGTGAACCCTCTTTTCGATACCTCGCCCGAACAGGTCTGATCACTCCGGAGGTTGAGGAATGAATTACGAATGGACGTTGTTTGATTTGAACCAGAATGTCATCGGCTCCGGTCCGAAAACAGCCGGGGACCTGACGGCCGACCAGGCGTCCGAGGCCATGGTCCAGATGCTGAATCAGGATTATCACCCAACTACCCTCGGAGGCTTTCTGCTCGCCAACCGCTGGAAAACCAATAATACCGAGGAACTGGTCGCCTACACCGACACCATGCGGCGTCATTCCGTAAACTCGGTTGCTCCCGACGTGGATCCGGTGGATTGCGGAGCGAACTACGACGGCAAGGTTCGCACGATTCTTTTGAGCGTTGCCGCCGGGCTGGTGTCCGCCGCGGCTGGAACACCGGTCGCCGTGCACAGCGGAGATCGAATTCCGACCAAACACGGAGCGACCTATGGAACCGTGTTGAACGAACTCGGCGTCCAGACGGAGGTCACCCCCGAACAGAGTGCCCGGTTGTTGGATGAAACCGGCTTCGGATACTATTACCAGCCAGCCTTCAATCCCAAACTGGACAACGTCCTCGACGACCGGAATCAGCTCGGTCTGCGGACGTTGTTTAACACCGTGGAAACGTTCATGAACCCCGCCGACGCCACGGTACATCTCGGCAGTTTCTACCATCTGTCCTACGCGAAGAAAACGGTGGACACAATGACTGAGAGCGAGGAACAGCAGGTGGAACGGGTATTTATGTTCCAGGGATTGGAGGGGTACGACGATATCCGGCCGGGGTATACGAAAGCTGCGGAGTGGAGGGAGGGGGAACTGCACGAATCCGAGATCGAAACTCCGGACTACGGCCTTGACCTTGAGGAAGAGGATTTCGAGGTGGAGGAGGTCACTTCTGAATCCGCCCGTGTGACGGAAGACGTGATTTCAGGAGAACGGGATGGACCGTTTTTTCGGGCAACAGCTCTGAATGCTGCACTGCGAATCTACGCTGGAGGCGGAGAGGACTCCATTGAAGACGGATTCGAAACGGCTCTCGACGTTCTCGAAGACGGCGGGGCGAGAGACGTGCTCGACCAGCTTCGGAGTTTCTCGTCCCATGGATCGGAGTCCAACCCGAATGATCTCTGATCTCACATCGGGAACTAACTTGACCCGGTCTGGTTAGGAGGCACCTCCCTTACTTGCCCGGGTCGGTTTCCTGGCGTTTTTCAAGGTTTCCTTCGTTTTCCAGGTACATTCTACGAAGTTCTTCCAGCGTTTCGTCGTCCGGGTCCTGCCACAGGTCCCGCTCGTCGGCTTCCAGCAGGCGTTCAACCATCGATCGAACCGCCCATGGATTTTTGTCTTCCAGAAATTCCCGGTTCTCCTCGTCCAGCAGGTATTCCTCGGTCACGTCCTCGTACATCCAGTCGTCCATCACCTCGGCCGTGGCGTCGTAGCCATACAGGAAATCGACCGTGGCGGCCATTTCGAGCGCTCCTTTGTAACCGTGCTCACGCATGGATTCAATCCATTTCGGGTTGACAACCCGGGCACGGAACACCCGCTTTGCTTCATCATCCAGGTCTCGAACGTTCGGCCGTTCCGGGTTGGAGGTATCCCCGAAGATCGCACGAGGGTTTTCCCCGGTCAGGGCTCGTACCGCGGCGACCATGCCTCCGTGAAACTGCAGGTAATCGTCCGAGTCAAAAATATCATGCTCCCGGTTGTCCTGGTTCTGGACGGCCACCTGGACGTTTGATAGACGGTGTTCAAACGTGTCCTTCGCTTCTGATCCGTGTTCGTCTTCGGTGTATGCGTATCCCCCCCACGTCGTGTAAACGCCGGCGAGATCCTCGTCGTCGGACCAGTTCCGCTGGTTGAGGACCGGAAGGATTCCGGCACCGAATGTCCCTGGCTTGCTCCCGAAGATCCGGTATCGAGCCCGGTCCTCTGCTTCGTCTTGATCGAGACCCTGGCGTTGAAAAGCCTGTTGATCCTCCATGACGTGTTTTTTGACGTAGTTCTGTTCCGGCGGCTCATCGAGGTCCGCAACGCGCTGTACAGCTTCGTCGATCAAATCAATGAGGTTGGGAAAGGCATCCCGGAAAAACCCGCTGATTCGGACCGTTACGTCTATTCGTGGCAGTCCGAGCTCGTCGAGCGGAATGATTTCCAGCCCCGTCACACGTCGATTGTCCCGGTTCCAGGTCGGTCGGACCCCGAGCAGATAAAGAATTTCCGCGATATCATCACCCTGTGTGCGCATGTTGGACGTGCCCCAGACGACCATGCCGATGGATTCCGGGTAGTTCCCTTCCTCCTGAAGGTGGTCTTCCAGCAGTTCGTCCCCGATCCGTTTCCCCACGTCCCAGGCGAATGGAGACGGAACGGCCCGGACGTCGACCGAGTAAAAGTTGCGACCGGTAGGCAGAATTTCCGGCATACCCCGTGTGGGCGCACCACTCGGGCCGGCAGGGACCATCTCGCCGTCAAGTCCCCGCAGGAGATTGTCAATCTCGTCAGTTGTGTCCTGGATGGCCGGGTCCAGTTGTTCCGTCACGAACTCAAGGGCCCTGCGGGTCTTGCCGTCCGTGGGGAGATCAAACGATTGCAGAGAACGGTCGACGTTTTCATGTTCAAGCAGGTCCTCCACCAGAAGCC
>CAZSFH010000028.1:0-299 GCA_964606115.1 uncultured Planctomycetia bacterium
CGGGCCCTGGACGATCAGGGGGTTTTCGCTGTACCGCCGCGTCGTAAACTCCACGACGTTGTCCGTCAGGTGAATGCGAGCAAATGGATGTTCCTCCGAGTACCGCCGGAGTCGCACCGATGCCTCCCCGTCCCGGTCAACGGTACCGACGAAACGAAGTACTTCGTCGTTTTCCCGCGCTTCCTCGAGTATCTCGGCAAAATAATCGTCCACCTCCGGCAGGTTCTCAAAAAACTCCTCCACACTTCCCTCTTCCAGCCCCTCGGGCACGAGCCCCTCAATCTTCAGGTCGTCCATTT
>CAZSFH010000028.1:309-6825 GCA_964606115.1 uncultured Planctomycetia bacterium
TTCCAGGTCCAGGCCCATCTCTCGTCCCAGGATTACGAGTTTTCGAGCGACGTCTTTACCCGACAGATCTTCACGCGGATCCGGCTCGGTGTATCCCTGCTCTTTGGCCTCTCGAAGAATCTCCGAAAACGGTCGGTCACCCTTGAACGAGTTAAACAGGTACGAAAGCGTTCCGGATAGAATGCCTTCAATTCGATCGATACGGTCGCCAGTTTCAATCAGGTCCCGGAGCGTCTCCAGGATCGGAAGCCCGGCTCCCACCGTCGTTTCATACATGAAATGCGCTCGCAGACCCTCCCGATGAAGGCGGCGGTAATAACCCAGCGGTCCGGAGTTGGCCTCCTTGTTCGGGGTAATAATATGAACTCCCCGTTCCATCCAGTCCTCGTACCTGCGGGCGATGTTTCGATTCGCCGTACAATCAATTATGGCGGCGTGGGGGTGATAATCCGTCTGAATATGATCGACGAATTTCTCGAGGTCAGAGTCCACGCCGGAATCCTGAAGAGCTTCCCGCCATCCGGACAGGTCGACTTCCATTTCATTCAGGAGGGCTCGCCGGGTGTTCATGATCCCCCGTACCCGGATGTCGATCATCCGCTCCTCCCGCAGCCGTTCCTGCTGTTCCTTCAGCTGGTCGATCAGGGTGCTACCGACGTTCCCGGTTCCGATGACCCCGACCGAGAGGGTCTGGCTGGATAGATAAAAGCCGGAATGTGCGGCGCGCAGTGCACGTGTCGCGTCCTGGCTGTCCACAACGGCAGAAATGTTTCGTTCGGACGACCCCTGTGAAATCGCACGGATATTCACCCCCGCCTTGCCGATCGAATCAAAAAATTTCGCGGCCACCCCCGGGGTTCCCGCCATGCCGTCCCCCACACACGCCAGTACGCTGCAGCCGGTGGTCACTTCAATTTTCTGAATCAACTCCTCCTCCCGTTCCGCGTAAAACGCCTGCTCGAGAACTTCCCGCGCCCGGTCCGCGTGATCCTCGGGAACGGCGAAACAGATGGAATGCTCCGAGCTGGCCTGGGAAATCATCATGACATGTACGTCCGCCTCATTCAGTGCACCAAACAGACGGTCGGCGGTTCCCGGCACGCCGATCATCCCCGACCCCTCAAGGTTAATCAGCGCCATGTCGTCGATGGTGGCAAACCCCTTGACAACTCGATCGTCGTTGCCGTTCCGTTTGATGCGGGTACCGGGAAAAACCGGATTGAACGTATTTCGGATGAAAATCGGAATTTCCTCGTCGATGGCCGGGAACATGGTGTTGGGATGAATGAATTTCGCCCCGAAGTACGCCAGTTCCATGGCTTCCTGATAGGAGAGCTGATCCAGGGACCGGGCATCCGGCACTTTTTCCGGGTTGGCTGTCATCACCCCGTCCACGTCCGTCCAGATGTGAAGCTGTGCCGCGTTCAGCAGCGAGGCAAAAATCGACGCGGTATAATCACTTCCATTTCGTCCGAGGGTAGTGGGTTGACCGGTTTCAGTGCAGGCTACGTATCCGGTAATAATCACGTACGGTTCCGTTACGGACTCCATCCACTCCTCCAGGTTCTCCCGCGTCCGATCCCAGTTCACGCCGGGCCCGTTTGATTGCTCCCGGATGACGAGCACATCGCGGGTATCCATCCAGACCGCCTCTTCCCCCTGGTCGCGCAGGTATTCACAGAAGATTCGGGCACACCACAACTCACCGTACCCGCTCACAAGGTCCCGCGTGGAGCTTGGCGATGCCTTCAGCAGACGGATCGCCCGAAGCACCTCCTCAATGTCCCCCAGGTCCTCCTGAAGTTGTGCGCGGATCCGCTCACGGCGGTCCTCGGCAAATAACTCATCCACCACCTCAAGTTGACGGTCCCGGACCCGATCAAGGTGGTCCACGTACGAGGTGTCGCTGCAGCTCGCGGACTCGACCAGATCAATCAGCTCATCCGTCACGTTTTCCATGGCGGAGACGACCACGGCCTTCCGATCCTCGTCCCGGCGGTTCACGATATCGTAAATGGTCCTGAACTGCTGGGCCGAGTGCAAACTGCTACCACCAAATTTATGTATGTGCCACTCGTTATCCATGGAACTCCCGAAAATTGGGCCTGTGAAGTTACACCTGATGTGAATCTTTCGAGGGCCCTCATGAGAAGGAGGGATTCAAAGAAATCTGCATTGTATCGAAAAGAACCGGTTGAATCAAAAGAATTTCCACCTCGGGGGATTACGAATCGGACGGAGATGAAAGGTAAAAATTCAGATCCTGAACAATATGGGGTCTGCACGAGAGTCTAGCATGACAACGCGATAAATCCACCTCAGCATCTTTATTTCTATGAAGATTACGGAATTTTGAGAAGACAATGCCGTGAAAAAAAAGTGCATTGTCGATCAGAAAGATACCGATATGCGGTCAAAACCGGACCTTTTCAGATGGAGTATTTGAATGTGCCTCCAAGAGTTTTTCTCAAATTGCTCGGAACGAAAACTGCCAAACGGTTCCTACTCCTGGATTTTTCAAACCCACGGCTGAAAGTTATTGACTCCCCTGGCCCGTTCAAACTATAATTTAGTAATTCATTGGTTGGAACGTGATGAAGGGGTGTTAGGCTCGACCGTACTCCTGATCGAAATTTCTTTCAAGAACCAGGGATGTCCGATCAACAGACCCTCAAAAAAAGTGAGCTTCTGGTTTTGGGTGTCACCAGCTTGTTGCTTCCACTGCTGATGTCCTGTGGCCCACCGTCAAATGACGTTCGCTCCGGCGAAAAGCAGGTGGCGTCAAAGGAAACCGGTCCCTCGCGTTCCGACCGACAATTCCGCAGTCCCCTCCCGCCGGTACAGCGGTTCCACACCTTAACCCTCGAGGTGGCTCGTTCGTATCCAACGGATGGAACCTACGGCTACAACTGGCCTAAAAACGAAGCGATCCACGGAGTGACCCGAAACTTGACCTACAAAAACGAACTCCTTGCTCGCGCCGGTTCCGGATCGCGGAAGAAGAACACTTACTGCTCGGGCGTCACGTTCGAAGTGTTTTTTCGAGCATTTCGCCACTGGTGCCGTGAACAGGACCGACCGTTTTCCATCGGCGGAATGGACGCGAAAGAACTAAAACGGTTTCGTACCCTGTGGTACGGTTCGAATCATGATGAATCCTGGGCGAAACGGAAACGGACGGTACTGACCGCGGTAACGGAGATGAACATGGGCACGGCCGTCGAATCACTTGAAGATGCGGAGCCAGGCGATTATATTCAATTCTGGCGTTCGACGAATGATGGTCAACCGTCCGGCCACACGGCGATTTTCCTCGACTGGATTCGGGGTTCCGACGGCCGGATTCGAGGGATCAAATACTGGTCCTCTCAATCCTCCACCAGCGGCATCGGAATCCACCGTGAATACATGGATCGCGGAGAAGCTCCGATCGACAAAGAACAAATCTACATCGCCCGAATCGGCCGGACCGGTCACAGCGACGGTTCAAACCGATAATCGGCCTCGGAGGTTTCGCCCGTCCGCCAGCCGGTTCACGTTCCTTTCCGAAAAGTTTAACGAGTATCGCGCTTTCTCTGGCACCTGATTTGAAACGATCCAACCATGGACATCAAGATCGAATACTGCGCTGCATGAGATTACGAACCTCAGGCCGTGAGCCTGACGGAAGACTTGCTGGAAACCTATAAACAGCAGATTTCTTCGCTCGAACTCGAACCGTACGGGGACGGACGGTTCGAGGTGATCATCGACGGGGAAAAGGTCTACTCCAAACTCGACCTGGACCGGTTCCCCGAACACGACGAGATTCACCCCGAGGTCGAATCCCGTCTATAACGGGAAGCACCTCCATTGTCTCGCAAAAAAACACCCCTCCCTGCCACCCGGGGTTCCCAACCGAGCCCCGACCGTCAGGGAGGGGTCATTTTTAATCGCACTCCAGGACGCTGAACTGCTGTGTAAACACCTTCACAAGCGGGACCCGCCAGGAAAGGACAGGAAGAAACCATTCCCCGGAAAAGAAAACGACAATAAACCGTTGTAACAAGACCCGGTCAAAAAAATCCGGTTACAGATACGTCAACCAGGACTGATAGCGATCCACTTTCCCTTCCACCACGTCAAAAAATCGATCCTGAATTTTCTTGGTAATGGGACCGGGTTCCCCGATTTCCCGCTGGTCGATCTTTCGAATCGGTGTGATTTCGGCAGCGGTGCCGGTAAAAAAGACTTCATCGGCAATGTACAGATCATCCCGCGTAAATTTCTGTTCGATCACCTCGTACCCGAACTCCTCGGCAATCGTGATAGCCGTGTCCCGGGTGACCCCCTTCAGAATGGTGGAAGGCGGCGTCGTGCGAACTGTTTCATCTCGGATCAGAAACAGGTTCTCACCGGATCCCTCCGAAATATATCCTTCCGTGTCGGTAAGTATGCCTTCGTGATACCCGTCCTCGTGAGCTTCCATCTTTGCGAGAATCGAGTTCACGTAATTTCCGACAATTTTTCCGCGCGTCATCATCGAGTTCGGGTAGTGTCGGGAGAAGGTTGAGACTTTTACCGAAACACCTTTCTCCAGCGCTTCCTCGCCGAGATACGCTCCCCAAGGCCAGGTGACAATCGCCACCTCAACCGGGTTGTCCGCCGGTAAAACGCCCATTCCCCCCGATCCCAGGTAGACGATCGGACGAATATAACCGTTATCGAGATCATTCTCTCGAAGGGTCTCCAGGCAAGCGTTCTGGATCTCGTCCTGAGAATACGGAATCTCGATGTTACAGATTTTGGTGGAATCGAATAGGCGCCGGACGTGGTCGTCAAGACGAAAGACGGCGGACCGTTCGTCGTGTGTTTCGTAGCAGCGGATCCCTTCGAACACCCCCATTCCGTAATGAAGGGTGTGCGTTAGAACGTGTGTGTTCGCGTCATCCCAGTCGACGAATTCTCCGTTGAACCAGATTTTCTCCGTTTTTTCGACCATGTTCGCCTATTGTTGACAAAGTGCCGTTCCAGAATCGAGTGGGCGTCGTTTTGCCACGCCGGATGTTAGTGGCATGCCAACACGCGCCCTGATCGTTTGCTCCGCATGGAGTTTTGAGGGGACAACTCCAATCGAGCGTAATGTTATAACCCGTCCCGGCCCGGATATCAATCCATCTGATCCGAATTATTTCGACCTCTCGCTGATGAGGCGAAGGACCTGTTTCGTTCGTGCTGCCCGGCGGCGCTCCGGGCCGGAAAGAAACTCGTTGCTCTTCTCGTTTATTTTGTTCTTCAGCCAGTTTTTGATTTCCGGGCCCCGTTCCACCAGCCGCCAGGTAGCGCGCACGGCTTTGTACCCGTTCTCGGAAGCAAGTCGTTTCCAGAGAGTTTCAAGATTCTGAGATTCCTCCGCATGCTTTTGAATGGTCATGATCGCGTCAGACGCCGTCTTCGCGTAAATCGGGTTGTTCCCGTCGGCCCGTTTTTGCAGGGGGGATAGCGGGACGCCCGTCTTCGCTCAATCGTCCGAGCGCCCAGGCGGCACAGTTTGTGGTCCCCCCCTCTGTCAAGCAATGACACAAGCTTCTTTCGCGCACGTTTGGTATCGTGGCAGCAGCTCCAGAGGGTGAGGGCCACATCAACCTGAGCTGTGGAACTGAACCGGCCCAGCATCGAACGGAACAGGTCGCAGCGATTCTGAAGGGCTTCGACCGGACCCATGTGGGGGAGGGCCTCAAAAGCGGACGAGGCGTCGTACTCCGAGCCGTCCAGAATCATTGCGATAATAGCGAGCGGGGAGAGACAGGAGGACCCGCTCCATTTGATCCGTTCCGGGAGCCTCGGAAATGGGATATGCGAGATAGCTCAATTTTCCCGGTCCCCTCTTGTCGAAGTGATGTATTAGTTTCGGACCGACGCCCTTCGGGGTATATCCCAGATCGTGTAGCATGTTTCCGACGATCTTCGCGTCCTGAATGCTACCTTTTTGAACGGTTTGAGCATTCGCTTCATATACACCGCGGCCTCCGGCCTCAGTCTCGAGAGGACCCGGGCGGACGTTTTCCGAATTTTCCGTTCTTCGTCATCCAGCAGTGAAATAAGGCGATCGATCCAGTTTCCGGGGTATTTAAAAAAGTGGTTCAGCGTGTCCAGCGCCTTGAGGCGAACTTTTGTGTTGCCGGAAGACGCGGCCAGGCGGAAAAGCTGATCGACCAGTTTTCCAAAGCTCGGATCCATAGGTTCGGGTGCTCCATTACGGACCGGACGAAGGAAACAACATAGCTCGCCTTCGTCATGTACCTGCGGAGCAGAATTCGATGTTCCGACCAGAGGTTCAGCGCCTTTTGAACGTTGTTCGATTGTAGATTCTTTGAAAACGTGAGCATTTTTTTGCAGAAGGTCTTAACGGAGTTCTTTCCGCCCCAGCTTCGAAGTTCCTTTTGGGCCCCTTTGACATCGCCTTCGGCAAGTTTGGACATAAGGTCCTCGAAACGGGAAAGATCGCTCGAAGTCACGTTCGGAACGGAACGTGTT
>CAZSFH010000028.1:6835-7303 GCA_964606115.1 uncultured Planctomycetia bacterium
GGCCTGATTCGCCCCGGGCCTGGACCAGTTCGAGTAAGAAGATCCAATCCGTACGGCAATGATCTGGCTGGAAGATTGATCGGAAGAATTTATCACAGCAAACGCACGGTGACCCGCGGCAATCGGTGGTTTGGTCGTTACGCCGCCCGCCTCATAGGTCCAGCGGAGCTTTCCCGTTGCCGCGCTGAGACCATGCATCTTCCCGTCCCTGGTAAGAAGAAGGAGCTCGTGACCGGCGAGAATAAGAAAGGGGCGTTGAAAGTCGTCCCGCTGAACCGACCATTTTTTCTCGCCCGTCGAGACATCCAGACAGAGAACCCGACCGTTCTCACCGCCCAGAAAAAGGTCATCGCCTCGAACCGCCGGCGAAGAGTGTTTTTTGAGATTGGTCTCAATGGACCTCACCCGCTTCTTTTCGGTGGCGCTCAGGACGAGCACGCCGGAGGAGTTCACGACATATACCCGACC
>CAZSFH010000028.1:7313-19012 GCA_964606115.1 uncultured Planctomycetia bacterium
ACCAGAAGCGGCCGGTGGGATCGACCGAATCGACGAATCCTTGAGCGACCATTCCCGACGTCCGCTGCCGGCATCATAACAGATCAGCTCACCCTCCTGAGCAAAGAAGATCCGGTTCCTGTGACCCACCGGCCGGGAACGCACAACACCGTCCGTACGAGTTCTCCAGACGTGATCCCCGTTGCCGAGCTTCAGCGTGTAAATTCGTTTATCTTCACTCGGAAGAATCAGCCGTCCATCGTATACGGCACCGGTGGCCGCCAGCGTCCCGGTCCGTTGCCGCCAGATTGATTTGCCCGTAAACGCATCCCTCGCATTGGTATGATTGCTTTTGAAGCCACCGGTGATTACCCGTTTCCCCTGGAAGGTGGGGGTGACATCCAGCCTGGCCTCGGTGTTTTTTGTCCAGACGTGATCTCCCGTCCGAGCATTCAACGCATACAGCCGACCGTCGCCGCCGGCGTACACAAACCCTGATCGAAAAATCGGAGGAGTGTGCAGTTTTTCATCCACCGGGTGGACCCACAGCTCCGTGCCCGGGTCGGGGGAAGTCGCCGTATTTTGCTCCTCCTGCGATAGGGCGGGAGACACCTCAGCGCAAAGCAGAACCGGCAGGACAAGAATAGCCCTTTGAATGAACGAAAGAGACTTGTTCATAATGTCAATTTATAAAGGTTTCATCCGACGGATCTCCGGAGCTCTACCCCTTCAAGCTTCCAGCTCGACCGGCACCGCGAGGAACGGCAGATGACGGTATTTTTCGTCGTAGTCCATTCCGTAACCGACCACGAACCGGTCCGGGATGTCCAGCCCCACGTAATCCAGGTCGACGGTGTGCTGGAATCGGTCCGGTTTCCGGAACATCGTACAGAGACGGATTGACCCGGGATTCTTTGCGGCCAGGTATGACCTGAGTTTGGCCGCGGTCTTTCCCGTGTCCACAATGTCCTCAACAAGTAAAACGTCTCGTCCCTCGATTGGTTCATCCAGCTCCGGATCGATTCGAACCTCGTCGGAGGGGGAGGTCCGTCCTCCGTAGCTGGAGGCGCCGAGAAAGTGAACGGTAACCGGCAGATCAAGAGCGCGGACCAGGTCCGCCACGAACATGAACGCCCCCTTCAGCACACCCACAACGCACAGTGACGTGGCCGATCCGACATCGGATTGAATGTCGTCCGCGAGGGTATGGACGGTGGACTGAATTTCCTCGGCGGTACAGATGACGTCAAGATCGTCCCGCCGTTCCGCCTCACTCAAGACGATCCTCCAGGTAGGGTTCAAGCTGATCGATGGCGATCCGGTCCTGTTCCATGGTATCCCGGTCCCGAACCGTCACCTGATCATCCTCCATCGTATCCGGGTCGACGGTGATACAGTACGGCGTTCCGATTTCGTCCTGCCGCCGGTAGAGCTTGCCGATTGATCCTGCCTCGTCGTAGACCGTGTTCCAGCGTCCTTTCAGGTCATCCCAGATGTCACGCGCCGTATCCACCAGCTCCTCCCGATTCCGAAGAAGCGGAAACACGGCAACCTTGTACGGAGCGACGTCCGGATGCAACTGGAGGACCGTGCGGGTATTTCCTCCGTCCAGCTCCTCTTCATGATAAGCGTCAAACAGAAGTGCGAGGACAATCCGGTCCACACCGGCCGACGGTTCGATAATGTAAGGCGTGACGTGCTCCTCTTTCTCCTGGTCGTAGTATGTAAGTTTTTTGCCGCTTTTCTCGGAATGCTTTTTCAGGTCGTAATCGGTGCGGTTCGCCACTCCTTCAAGTTCGGACCAGCCGAGCGGATCGGGAAACTGATACTCGACGTCGAAGCAGATGTCCGCGTAGTGGGCGAGCTCGTCTTCTTCGTGCTGACGAAGTCGCAGGCGGTCCTCGTCCAGACCGAGGTCCTTATACCACTGGAAGCGTTCCTCCTTCCACTCCTCGAACGCTTCGTCGGCTCGGTCCGGATACACGAAATACTCGATTTCCATCTGTTCGAACTCCAGTGTCCGAAAGGTGAACGACTTGGTGGTCACCTCGTTGCGAAACGCCTTTCCGATCTGCGCAATGCCGAACGGAAGCTTCTGTCTCGCCGTCGTCTGGACGTTCGAAAAGTTCACAAAGATCCCCTGGGCCGTTTCCGGACGGAGATAGGCTTCTTCCGCGTCCTCCTGCACCGGACCGATGAACGTGCGGAACAGCAGGTTGTACTGGCGCGGCTCCGTAAACTCGTCAAGCCCGCAGTTCGGACAATTCTCGGTGGTGAGCTGATCGACCCGGTATCGGCTGTGGCATTCCTTGCATTCAACCAGAGGATCCGTGAAATGATCGACGTGCCCGGAGGCTTCCCAGACATCGGGTTTCATGACAATCGCACTGTCCTGTCCCTCAATGTCATCGCGCCGGTGCACGTACCGATCCCACCACTGATCTTTCAAGTTGCGTTTCAACTCAACGCCAAGGGGACCGTAGTCGTACACCGACGCCTGGCCGCCGTAGATTTCGCTGTTCTGAAAAATGTATCCTCGGCGTTTGGTCAGACTGATAATCGTATCAAGCGTAACCATCATTTCCCCTAAAAAACCGGACAATAGTAGAAAAGCATTCGACCTCTTCGACGGGTCTCCACTCGAAACAAATGAGAAACCGACGTTCGATATATTACCTTGCCGCGGGGAGATTTTTAAATGTACAGGCGTTCTTCATCCTTCTTTGTTTACCGAATCCCCACTCGCGCAGAGGGCCTGTGGATTTTTTACGAATCGAAGAAGGGTGGAGCGGTAGAGATCCGGATCAACACCCCTCAGATCATCATGACCG
This sequence comes from uncultured Planctomycetia bacterium, assembly GCA_964606115.1. GTDB lineage: Bacteria > Planctomycetota > MHYJ01 > CAYXQY01 > CAYXQY01 > CAYXQY01. The sequence goes on from CAZSFH010000028.1 coordinate 10,124, forward strand.
GCCCCGTCCAGTTCGAGCCAGTACTTCGGTTCGTTCGCCGCCTCAAACAGCCGGCGACCGAGTGAGGCCGGCACCACGTCATCCTCGCTCCCGTGAATCATCAGTAGGGGCATACCCACGTTATCGATGCGGGACAGGGAGTCCATTTTTGTGCGAAGAACCAAATAGAGAAGAGGAATCGGAAGGGAGGCCCCGGACATATCCCGGATGCTGGTAAACGTCGACTGCAGAATGATCCCTCCGCAATCCACCTCCGTCGCCAGTTTCGTCGCTACGGCGCCACCGAGGGACCGGCCGAAGAGATACAGATGATCGGGCGATATGCCTTTTTGGTCCACAAGGTATCGAAACGCCGCACGTGCATCGCGGTAAACACCCTCCTCGCTCGGAGTTCCCTCGCTTTTGCCATACCCCCGGTAATCAAAGAGAAACACCTGTAGTCCGTATCCGTGGATGTCCCGTAACGCCTCGATTCGATGTGTGATGTTTCCGGAATTTCCGTGCATCCACAGCAGCGTTTTCTCCTTGTCCTCCGGCGCCCACCAGGCGTGTAATTTCACCCCGTCCTCAGCAGGAAAGGTCTCCTCGAGCCAACGGTCTCCGCCCTCCGCCGGTTCCCAGCGACCCTCGGGGTAACTGCTCGGGTAAAAGACGAAGCGGTTGCCCAGCACCACCACGAGTAAAAACATTCCACTGACACTCAACACAAGAAGAAGGGCGACACGAAACATAAATCCGTCACTCCTCCCCGTCGTCGTCAAAAAGGAATGTTCCGATCGCCCGCCGGTATTTGTCCCCGGCCACCGCCCCGATGTTGTTATGTCCCGCTCCCGGGAGCCTGACGAACGATTTTGGTTCGTTCGCGTGCTCATACAGTTTGCGTCCGAGCTCAAACGGAATCACCGGATCTTCCTCACCGTGGATAACGAGGAGGGGAACGGAAATATCGCGGATTCGGGACCATGAATCATACTCCGCGGAAACCAGCAGATGCAGACCTGGAATCGGAAGCACGTGCGGAACCATATCGCGAACGCTGGTAAACGGAGACACGAGAATCAGTTTTTGAATTTTCAATTCACCTGCAAGCTTCGTCGCCACAGCCGAGCCGAGCGAACGTCCGAGAATCACGAGTTCTTCGGGCGCCACGTTTTTCTCTTCGGTCAGAAAACGGTATGCAGCCCTTCCATCCCGGTACAACCCCGATTCAGACGGTGATCCTTCACTGCGACCGTATCCACGGTAGTCCACAATCAACACCTGACATCCCAGTCCACGGAGCATCATGAAATCCTGATACCGGTGTGTGAGATTCCCCGCGTTCCCGTGAAACCAGAGCAGGGTGACCTTCGCGTCCTTCCGGGGAGCCCACCACCCGTGCAGCTCCACGCCGTCCTCGGTTTCAAATCGGACGTCGTGTACCTCTTCCTTGATCTCCGGAATGTTCCAGTTGCCTTCCGGGTACGATATAGGCTGGTAAAGAATCTGTTTTTCCATGCAGGAAACCAGGATGATCAAAGCAGCAATCGCCACAACCAGGTAAATCAGCAGACGCCAACCCATGTGAATCCAGAACGATCCAGAAGTAAGATGTTTTTGCAGTTGATTACAGATACCCATCGAAGCAATCCCGTGACCCTGTCCTGTGTTACCGAACCCGAAAACCGAGCTGAGTTGTCGTTGACCCCCTCAACGATCAGCCATCCCCCCGATCCTGATTGGATTTTTTCCCCGGTTTTTATATACTATACTTGATTTGGCTCCCTCATTCTATCAGGGAGACTGCTGAACAACCCTTCGTCCGTACGATCACAATCGGTACGACAGCGTGGCGTGATGTCGCAGGCACAGCCATCAGCCCGCTGCGAGAAAATCAGGTCGTGCGGACGTGCCGATTGGGACCTTTCTGGTTGAAACGAGTTGTACGGAAGAGCGCTGTTAGTTCATCCTCGCCGATGCACGACGTCATCGGCTGAGGCACACGCCGCGCTTTTCCGTAGAACTCGTAATACTGGCGCTGCGAGAATTTTTCAGCAGTCTTCCAGGAGGTTCTTCGTGGAAGAAACCGATTCGATGCGCACCGCGTCATCGGGCGATCTGCAGGCGGTCCGATCCAACCTCGCGGAGATTCGGAACCGTATTGAAGCGGCCTGTGATCGGGCCGATCGAGATCCGGACGGCGTGCGGATTTGTGCCGTCACCAAAACCCGTCCCGCGGAAGCTATTCAGGCGCTTGTGGACGCCGGAATTACGCTGATCGGTGAAAACCGGGTGCAGGAAGCGGAACGCAAGTACCGGTTTCTTCCCGATGAATGTGACCTGCATCTGATCGGACATCTTCAGTCGAATAAAACCTCCCTTGCTGTTCGGTTATTTGACGCCGTACAGTCGGTGGACCGCCCAAAAATCGTGGATTATCTGCAAAGACACTGTGACAAGCGGGATCTCGAAATGCCCGTCTTTATTCAGGTAAACGCCTCCGAAGAAGAATCCAAATTTGGAGCCGCACCGGATCAGGTGGGGGCGATCCTGGACGAATTAAACGACGCGGACGATCTTTTTCCAAAAGGCTTCATGACAATGGCGCCATATGTCGATAATCCTGAAGACGTCCGTCCGATTTTCGAGCGGATGCGTTCCCTTCGTGATGAACACGAAAGTCGGTTCGAGGTCGATTCGGATGAACCGGTGCACCTTTCGATGGGAATGACGCAGGATTACCCGGTCGCCGTCGAGGAAGGATCAACGCTGGTTCGTATCGGCCGGGGTCTCTTCGAGAACACGTCCTGGAAATAAACATGGCACACTTAATCGTCGAAAAAGGGGAAAACCGGGGAACGACAAAGGAGCTTCCCGAAAACGGGGAGGTGATTGTCGGCCGGTCCGAACGGGCCGATATTCACCTGGATGAACGCATCGTTTCCCGCGAGCATTTTTCGATTGTGGGTCGCGACGGGACGTTCTACGTCCGGGATCTCAAATCGGGCAACGGAACCTTCCTGAACGGTGTCGCCGTCGATTGCCGGGAACTCAAAAACGGAGATCAAATTTCCGCGGGAGAAACCTTCTTCTCCTTCATCACCGAATCTTCCCGTCAGTTTCGCCAGGGATTGATCGGCGAGTCCATCGCGGGCCATGAGATCCTGGAACGAATTGGGGGGGGAGGAATGGGAACCGTTTACCGGGCGCGTCAGATCAGCCTGGACCGAATCGTTGCGTTCAAAGTGCTGGCCAGCGATCTGGTTGAAGACAAAACGTTTGTCGAACGGTTTCTCCGGGAGGCACGTTCAGCGGCAAAATTAAACCATCCCAACGTCACCCAGGTTTACGACGTGGGGTGTGAGGAAAACATTTATTACATCTCCATGGAACTTGCCCGGGGTGGTTCAATTCAGGACCTTCTTTCCCGGAAACAGGTGATCGAGCCATACCGTGCAGCCCGTATGATCCAGGACGCGGCCCGAGCCCTCAAATTTGCCGAGCAAAAACAGCTCATTCACCGGGACATCAAGCCGTCCAATTTGATGCTGACCGATCACGATTCGGTGAAGCTGATCGACCTGGGAATCGCCAAACAGGTCAAGAGCCCGTCCGACATTGGAGATCGCAAGATCATCGGAACCCCGGATTACATGGCTCCGGAACAGGCGACCGACGAGGAGGTGGACTACCGCGCCGACCTGTACGCGCTGGGCTCGACCTTCTATCACATGGTTACCGGACGACGAACCCACCGGGGGGAAACGCTCAAGCAGATCATTAAGAAGAAAGTCAATAAGCTTCCGGAACCGCCGTCCAAGGTAAATTCGGACGTGCCCTCGTGGATGTCCGATCTGATTCTCGACCTGACCGAGCCCGAGCCGGAAGACCGGCCCGTCTCGGGAGACGAGGTCGTCCAGCGAATTGAGCGGAATCTGTCCCGGGACGACTCGGAGGACGCTTCCGAGCCAGATCGAATTCGGATCATTCGCCGGGCAAGAAACCATCCCATCAAACTGGTAACGGGTCTTGCGGCCCTCTTTCTGCTCACCGTGGGACTTTACGTTGCACTTGGATTTGCTACAAACCGAACGGAGACCGGCGATAAATCGGTCGCGGACGAACAACCCTTAAAAGAGAAGAGCGAGAACGCTGAGCAGTCGCCGGACGCGACCACCAACGAAAACGAACAGCAACTCGCCAAAAAAACACCGCTTCTCAATCGCGCGGACAACGCCTACGACGACGCCATGACCTCGACTACCCTTGAGTCGGTGTCGGACGCCATCGAAGCACATCGGATTTTTCTGGAAACGTTCCCCGATGCAGAAAGTTCCTCGAGAATCCGCAAACAGCTGTCACGACTCAGCAGCAAGCGCGAGGAGATCTACCTGGAAAGTGATCGGAAGGAAATTCGACGTGAAATTCATCATCTCAAAAAGGACATTCGCAGTCGCAAGCTCACCTCCCTGAAAAAGATCGAATCCGCCCGAAAGGCTATTCAGTCCGGAACCCGGAACATCACTCAGCGATTCAAACGGCTCAGTAACATTTATCCCCCCTACCTCCACGATCAGATTCAGCAGATTCGGGAGGTGGAACTGACCTCCTGGGCCCTTCGCATGCGATCGGCCCTCTACACCTTCGAACAGGGCCTGGGAACAATCCGGAAATACCTTTCCCGAAACAACTTCGCACAGGCCCGAAAGCAGGTGCAAAAATTAAAACAAAAGAACCTTCTTGACGGTGCTCCGTTTTCGACGTCCCTTTCCGCCCTTTCCGGCAAAATTCAGAACCGTGAACGATCCCTTGTGCGCAGTCGGCGAAAACAGATTAAAAAGGCAATCTCCGAACACCGATTCGACCACGCCAGATCGTTATACTCACGCACCCTGAAAAAAATTGATTCTGGAAAACTGAAAAAAGAGTTCAAGAACGTCCGCGATCTTATTGAAAAACGCCAAAAAGCGTACGTCAAATCTCAGCGCCGGCAGAAAGCGAAGGAAGAACGAGAAAGACTCTCTCGAAAAAGCGCTGAATTCTTTTTGGACGCAGAACAGCGGAGCCCCGAATTGAATGCATCTTACTTCGACAATATGCCGGAGATGGATCTAAAGAAACACCGGCGATACCTGTCGTTTCTTCGCTTCCTCGCCCGTCAGCACAGCCGATTCTTCACAACCCTGAAAGAAGCTGATTCCTTTGAATCCCGGTCCATCCAACACAATGACCTCGGAAAACTCACCCTCAAGGATGCCGGGAAACAGAAAGCAAAACTTTCCCCGTCCCCCGATGTAGCGTTCCGAAAAAAGTGGAGCTCGTTGAAGATCGATGTACTGCTGAAATTAATGCAAAGGAACAAACAACAGCTCACGTCGGACCAGATGCTGAGTCTGTGCGCCATGTATTTTCTTTACGGACATCGAAATCAGGGGTACTACTCGAACGCCGTTCGTACGCTGAACGATGCCGTCCGGCACAAACAACTTGAACGCTCGTTCATCAACGTCTTGTGCAAAATGTTCTTCCTCTGTAACCGGTACATCCAACTCCGAGACGTAGAGCCTCTCGAGGGAGTCAACAACTACCGGAATTACCTGTCCCGAAATGATCGTTCCTTCAAGAATTTCATTGCCGAATCGCTCCGGAAAAAAGTTAGGAAGCTGACGGAAAACGGAAAGGACGAAAAGGCGCGTCCGTACCTGAAGCTGCTGAAGTCTCGATACGGTGAAACGACCTCATATAAGAAACACAAACTGGATCTACTTCAGCGGATTGGATGGACAAAAAATCAGGAGAAGACGTCCAGCAGCCAAGAGGAAAATGCATCCCAAAACATGAACGAATGATTCTCCCTCTCACCTCTTTCCCCCCGCGGATTTCTGGAACGACCGTTTTCCGGGTCCTCTCCCTCGCGATTTTCCTTCTCACGATAGGTTGTACGGCCGACTACATTCAGCGAGAACCGGAGTTTGACGTATCTCTTCGGGATGGGGACCGGGTCCTGATCTACCGTCCGTCCTATCAATCCGAGAAGAGTTCACGGGATCTGACGAAATTACTGCTCGTGAAAAACCGTGCTGCCCCAAAAGGGCTGGCCCGAAATTTTCCGGGCGCACCCGAGCAGCTTCAGAATCACCTGGCCATGATCCTCAACCAGTCTCTTCCGAAAAACCCCGCGTCCCACGACATCCAATCGCAGATTTCCATTCCGTACTCCTACAGCGACACAAAAACCGCACGATCGCTGGATATCGAAGAAATGGACCGGACCCCGCCCGATTCCGGTAAAAACTCGAATCTCTTTCGAGCCGGTTCAGAAGAGAACCCGGACGTATTCATCACCGGGGAACTTCAGGAAATCCTTTTTGGATTCGACGAAGCGGTACGAACGCAACTGAACCAGAACATCCCCTCCGGGAATGCGCTCATACGGGTGAGCACCTCCTGGAAAATCGGAATTCGAAGTAAAAACGGATATGACGTCAAAAAGATACATGTCCGGGACCAGACCGTTATCGACCTGAACCGGTTCGCCCCGAAGCCCCGGGAAATGTATTTTGCCTGCGGACGGGCCGTGGATCGGCTTCTGAAACGAACGGCGTGGAAAGTCGCCACTCACTTGATCCCCCATCGTTACGATACATCTTACAAGCCGCCCGGCGGCCATGAGTGATCCCCCTTCATCCGTTTCCGTTGTCCTGCCCGCTGCAGGGCGCGGGATCCGTCTCGAATCCAACAAACCGAAAGCGTTTCTTTCGCTCCGGGGCATCCCGCTGTTTGCGAGGTCCGCCCATCCATTCCTGAAACTGAACGAGTTACAGGAATTCGTTGTGGTCCAACCAAACAATGGTTCCAGAGAGAAAGAAATTTTCAGTGCGTTACCCGATGACACGCCGATCCGGGTGGTTGATGGCGGAGATGAACGGGTGGAATCGGTTCGAAATGGGGTTGACGCGCTGTCGCACGAAGCTGAACTGGTCCTCATTCATGACGCGGCACGTCCGTTTGTGACCCTTGAACTTATTCAACGCGTAATCTCGACGGCCCATGAGCACGGAGCGGCTATTGCCGCGCGGTCGATTCCGGACACCGTGAAACGCGTGCGGGACCGTGAAATTCAAGAAACGGTCGACCGGTCCGATCTTTACCGAGCGCAGACCCCTCAGGGATTCCGTCATGAATGGCTCACGGACGCCCTGGAGAACTTGTTTTCTCAACAATCGTCACCCTCTGCGTACACCGACGACGCAAGCGTGGTTTCCGGAGCGGGTTATCCCGTACAGATCGTCGAAGGGGCGTGGTTTAACTTCAAGATCACCTACCCCGAAGACCTCGAACGGGCGCGACAGCTACTGGACGCCGGCACGTTTGATACGGACGAATTCACCCCCCTGTAAAAACCTCAGGGCGGTCCAGAAAAGGAGGAAGAAAGACCATAATGGAACGATGAAACGGATCCCAACCTTGATTCTGAGAGACGCCGGGAAGGCAACCTCTACATCGCCTCACGAAGGGTGAGAAGCGGTTCGAGAAAGGAGCGGACCTGATCCAGCGGAAGCTGGGTGGCCGCGTCGCTTTTCGCCCGGTGGGGTTCGGGGTGAACTTCCATGAACAGTCCGTTACACCCGGCCGCGATTGCGGCACGGGCCATCTCCGGCATGTACTCACGGGAGCCGCCGGTTTGTGATTCCCCGGACCGGGGTTGCTGGGCACTGTGGGTAACGTCGTACACAACAGGGCTGCCGTTAGACTGGATGATCGGGATCGAACGAAAATCATTCACAAGCTCACCGTAACCGAAACAGGTTCCCCGCTCGGTAAACAGAACCTTACGATTCGAAGTCGATGTGACTTTTTCCGCGATGTGTTTCGTGTCAGCGGGATGAAGAAACTGGCCCTTTTTTACGTTCACCGGAAGACCGGTGTCCGCCGCGGCAAGGATCAGATCCGTCTGACGACAGAGAAACGCCGGGATCTGAAGCAGATCGAGCACGTCCGAGGCCGGATCCGCATGTTCACGGCAGTGGAGGTCACTGGTGACGGCCACATCAAAGGTTGTGCGAACCTCGTCCAGCATCGCCAATCCGTCCTCAAGGCCGGGACCGCGAAAGGAGTCGATCGAGGTTCGATTGGCTTTGTCGTAGCTTGACTTGAACACATAGGGAAGGTCAAGATTATCCGTGATCTCGGCCATCCGTCCCGCCACGTCGTGGAGAAGGGTTCGAGACTCTATGCCACATGGACCGGCGATTAAAAACAGGGGATGGTTTCCCCCCACACCCGGTCCACTGTTCATCTCGAAGGATCGAGTATCCCGAAATCGCGGCTCGAAAGAGTTCACAATAGAGGCCCTATATTTCCTGAAACAGGTGACCGAGTTTCTCTTTTTTGGTGCGCATGTATTCCCGTTTTTCGCCGTCCGAATCAACTTCCAGGGGGATACGCTCCACCACGTCAATGCCCATGTCCTCCAGGTCTTCCATCTTCTGTGGATTGTTCGTGAGCAAACGGACCGACTCGACGTCCCGCTCGGCCAGTATATTTGCCGCGCTCCAGTAACATCGTTCATCTTTCGGTAATCCGAGGCTCTCATTGGCCTCGACGGTGTCCAGCCCCCGGTCCTTCTGCTCGTAAGCCTTCATTTTATTTGCCAGGCCCACGCCCCGACCCTCCTGTGTTGAGTAAACAAAAAGCCCATTTCCTTCCTCGCCGATCATTGCAAGTGCCGCTTCCAGCTGTTCACGGCAGTCACATCGATCGCTCCAGAAGACGTCCCCCGTCAGGCATTGGGAGTGAATGCGAACCAGTGGTGGAGCGGCGGTATCGTCCGGATCGCGATGTTCGGGCGTCAAAAGGAGGTGATCGTTTTCATCCAGTTTGGACTGATACAGGGAAAGATCAAACCGG
>CAZSFH010000029.1:0-10065 GCA_964606115.1 uncultured Planctomycetia bacterium
ACTCAGGTGCCGGCCGGCCGGGTCGTCGCCGACCGAGGAGAGCATGTGCACCGTGCCCCCCATTGCAGTGACGTTCAGAGCGACGTTCGCGGCCCCGCCCAGACGGGTTTCTTCGCGACGGCAGTCCAGCACCGGAATTGGAGCTTCCGGCGAAATTCGATCGACGTCCCCCCACGTATACTTATCGAGGATCAGGTCCCCGATCACGGCGGTGCGGGTGGCCGGCAGGCGGTCGATCCAGTTTGCAAACGAATTTTCAGCTGACGTCTCTGTCACGGGTTGTTTCCGATTCAATAACAGTTAGACCGTCTGAAAAGGGGACACCGCTCATCTGCGCCCTTCGACTCTCAGGAGATCATATGTTGACCTTCGATTTCAATAAAAAGCGACAGAACGGATTGAAGGTGAAATCATCGTCTGTTTGACATCGGAGGCCTCACTGGAACACCCGATTATAGAAGACCGCTTAACATGGGTTTCTTGCGGTTGAACTCCTTGAAGAGCGCTCGCTGAGATCTCACTAAGCGCACGCACCCTTTTCGGATTCGGTCCAGTGAGATGTGCGACGTGCGGAACGGTTCTTCGGAAATTTGAAATATTCATTATGATTCTGACAGATGTTCCAGAACCCCTGCACGGAAGAGGGGAAGCAATATTTCGTGATGTCCGGTGATCGCGATTCCGCGGGGAGCGGGCCGGCCGATGACGTTCTGATGCGGGCGGTAATGCTGGATCATGTCGAAATTCACCGCGAGAAAATCATCCAGATCCGCACCCAGGTTGCGAGCCACCGACACCACCTTGAGAAACACTTCCGGAAGAAGCACCGCCGATCCGACGTTGAACCAGACACCGTGCTGAAGCTGCTGAATGACCTCACTGAGAATCCGAAAATCGCGCATCGTCGCGTCGCCGGCCGCTTCCGGAACGACGTCCGGATGCATATGAACGATGTCGGTACCGAGCGCAAGATGAATCGTCGCGGGAACGTCGTGTTTCCGGCAGGTGGCCAGGACACTGACGTCCTCGTCCATGTCCGGATGGTTCAGAATCACCTCTCCGTACGCCGCACCAAGGCCGATTTCCTCCTGTTCAGCCCGTGCGCAGGCGTCCGCGAAGCCGGATGCCGTTTCCTCCCACATCCCAAACCGCCCGTCTTCAATCTGGTCCTGCACGTCTTCCGAGGTCTCGCCGATCAGGGCCAGTTCGTAGTCGTGTATCGCTCCGGCGCCGTGAAGGGTGAGACAGCCGAGAACGCCGCGTTCGATCAAATCGATAAGCACCGGTGAACAGCCCGTTTTAATGACATGGGCCCCGAAGCCCATGCCGACCAGTGCGTCGCGTTCCACGGCCGCCGCGGTTTCCCGGCAGACATCCCGAAGATCATCGGCCGCCAGAATCGACGGGAGCGAGTCCAGCAGTGTCGAGACGGAGTCTTCCGGGGCGACGAGCGAACAGAAATCCTCCGTGGACACGAGGTTGTCCCGCTCCGAAAGTGGCCGGCGATCAAGTTTGCTCAAATCGGCTTCGGGAACGTTCTCGGTCATTTCAGGCCTCTGAAGCTGAAGGTCCGGTGGTCCTGGAAGGTCCCGTCCACCAGCACACGGTTTCATGAAGTGCCGGCCGGGACGACAAATATCCGTCAATTGAGGGTAACGTTCAAGCGGTGACGCTCATTTTTCTGATACAAACACGCCTCCGAGCACGGAACCCGCCCAGATATCTCCTTTGTCCGTTTCATACAGTGTACGAAATGGAAGCCGGCTTTTCAGGGCCTGGGTCCATTTTTTGCCGTTCCAGCAACGAAGTCCTCCCTGCAGTTGAGAACTGACCCACACTTTTCCGCCGGACGTGGTGGAAAGCATATTGATCTGACCTTTCAGGTGCTTCGTCCACTCTTCGCCGTCGTATTCCCAGACACCGATTTTGTTGGTGGCCACCCAGACGTGGCCGTTCGTATCCCGATCGATGTCAAAAACCACCGTGTCCTTGTCCTGGAGATGGGCCTCCCACGAATCGCCGGTGAAGTGACGGACGCCGTTTTCCATTCCTCCACACCAGAGATCACCCCCGCGGACGCTCTTGATCACGTTGATGTTGAATCCGGGCAGGTGATGCTCGGCGTCCTCCGGTCCGTCACCGGGGTTGATCGCGTGCACCCCGTTTACCGTTCCTACGACCCAGACCTTTCCGTCGTACCGGTAGAGGTCGCTCACCTTTTTATCTTTAAACGACTCCACTTTGTTCCAATCTCCGCTGGTCGTTCCAGTCCGGAGAACGTTGGTTTTGGTATTGGGATCTTTCCCCAGGGCCCAGTAGGTGTCTCCTTTGAAGTGAACAATCGGATCGATCTGATTTCCTTTAAACAGCTGTTTTTCCTCTTTTCCGTCAAGCAGGAAAATCCCGCGACCGGTACCCACGAGGTATTTACCGGAACCCACCTGGTGCACATCATAAATACCTTTTCCTTCAAGACGCACCTTAAAATCGCCTCCGGTCCACCTGGCCAGACCGGAACTGGTGCCCACCCAGAGCGTGCCCTGTTGATCCTGCTCAATCATCTGAATCTCATTGCCCGGTAGCCCCTGCTCCTTCGTGAGTCGCTTCCAGTCCGGACCGGCCATAGCGGTCACGGAGATCCCACACAGCAGGAGAAACGTGAGAACGAGTTTGCTTTTCATCGTATACCTCCGGAATTTATATGCAGTAAAACGTCAGGGTTCAATTCAACTCGAGCAATGATCAATAAAGTCGTTTCTGGCGCTGGTACATCGGCAGGTACTGCTTATCGAGGGATAGAATCAAAATCGCCATTGCGGTGGAATACGCCTCCCCCGCCAGCCGGCTTTCCTTCTTATTATCCGGGGGGAATCCCCAGTGTCCATCTCCCTTCTGGTGTTCCAGGAGAACCTTTTGAATCGCCGGCTTGAACGATTTCCATGCTTCCCCCCCTACCTGGAACAATCCCTGCTCGATGTAAAACGTGCCCAGATAAAAATATCCCTTGTACTGTTTCCCTCCCCAGGACGGCGTGTGTTCGCGAAGGAGTTTCACCCCGCGTTTCGCCTTCGAGTCCAGCTCGTCCTCCAGAATCCGCTTGATAAACACCGCCGCCCCGGTCACGCCGATCTCCGGGGTTTTACTGACCCCCGGTCGGTACACGAATCCAGCTTTCTTCCGATTCCCCTTCTTCTCCACCCGAAATGCTCCGTTTACAAAAGCCAGCGCACGCCGGAACGCCCCGTTCGGGATCCTGTAACCACTCTGGCGAGCGGCGTGAAGGGACAGCAACTGCCAGGACGTCACCGATAAATCACTGGAACTCGTATACGGCGTATAGCGCCAACCACCTTTTTCTTTACCGGTCTTTCGCACCTTCTGAGCCTTCAAAATCAGGTTGATACTGCGGCGACCCCAATCGGCCAGTTCCGGTTCCAGTTCCTCCTTCTCCGCCATGCCCATGTACGAAAGGCCAAAAATCGTGCTGATCGCATGAGCGTACATTGAATCTCCCCGAGCGCCGAGATACCCGTTTTCCTTCATGCTATCCTTTACGTATCGCATTGCTCGCCTGACGGTTTCGCCGTATTTTTCATCACCCGGAAGATGTCCGTTGGCCAGAAACGCAAGGCCCGCAAAGCTTGTTGCGGCCGTCGGATACTTCGGGGCCTGCCAGTGTCCCGAGCTTCCATTTGAGACCTGTTTTTCCGCAAGCCACTTCAGCCCTCCTTCGATCGCGGACTGCACCCGTTCTTTCGACGGCGCGTCCTGCTGATCCGAATTTCCCGCCTGAGCCCCGGCAAACGGAGGAAGAACGAACAAAAAGAGTCCGGCGAACGCAACCAAAATAAAAACGTTCAAGCCGCGTTTGGAACCGTCCGTTTTGTACCAATCAGAAACTTCTGTCATCTTCTCTCTTCCTTCTATCAGATTTAATATTGCAGGTAATCGTCAACCAGTTCCAGGTACACCTCAACCGCGTCCTGGTAATATGAAATCTCATCGGTTTTTTTTGCTTCACTCAACTCCTTCCGGAGAAATTTTATGTGCGGAGGAGGTCCTCCCTCGGAACCGCTCTTCTTCCTGGTCACGCGTCCCACACCGGCCAGTTCGGATCGAACAAGGCGATACAGGAACATCGCCCAATTTTTCGCTTCCGCAAATCGGGAGGGATCGGGATTCTCACGAAGCGCCTCCAGCACACCCGCCGTCACGATTCCTCGAGCGCGGCGGCTTCTTCGCTCAAGACGATCCTTGGTAAATTCCGCGTCGCGGCGGAATTTCTCCCGGTTCATTCCCGCCGGCCCTCCCTCGAACTGCGGCCCGGAGGTCCGGCTTCGTCGCATCACTGCTCGGACCTGGCCGAGAATTCCTTTCAGTTTTTGTTGCGTCTCGGACAGTTCGAACAGCGCGGATTTCATATCCTGCTTTGATTGCAGATCGTCCGGACTGATTCGGTCGAGTCGATTGACCAGTTCGTTCACCTGATCCTGGATCCGCCGTTGATCACTTCCTTCTCCCGAATTTGACACGACGCGATTGAACGAGGAGAGATTCTTCTTGGACGCCGCGAGGACGGTCCCGAACGTTTCCAGATCCGGTTCATCGCGATCAAGCAAGTTCCGGGCTTCCTCAAGCTGATCCCGTGCATCAAGCAGCAGACCAACGTGTTCACTGAGGTACGCAAGACCGGCTTTCGGAAACTCCTTGATAAAGGTTTTCGCGAGTTGTTCCCGATTATCACCCGACTCGAGGCGGTTCGTAAACTGTACATACCGGCGGGTGCGCTGAAAATCTTCCATCAGCAAAAACGTTTGATCTTTTTCTGATTTCGTCTCCTCTCCTTTCAGTAGACTCTTTGCTTCCTGTTCGATCTGGGTCCGCAATGCTTTGTGGGTCGCAATAATTCCCTGAAGCTCCGCCTGAAGCTGAGCCCGTTTTACGTTTTGACCCTGAGCTTGTTTGATCCTGCGTCGAATCTGATCCATCGGCGCCGCCACGCGACCGTTGTACCGTCCGGTCTTTCGACGGATGATTAACATCAGACGCTCGACGGGTTGAGCCGTCTTCCGATCCGGCAACGTAACAACAAACCGCAACCAGAAGCCACGCGATACGGCCTGCATGAGCTGTTTTTCCCGTGACATCAGAGCCAGTAATTTTTTTAACTCCTGATTGATCTCCTCACTTCCCGCGTCTTGAAGCGTGGAGATCATAGCCTTGAGAGCCTCCCCTGCCTTTTTCATGGTGCTGACAAGGCGGTCGACCTGCTCAGACGGTTCGGGAAGTTCGTACGTTTCACGAACACGCTTCTGAAGGGCCTCGCGGTCCACGCCGTTTCCGGCCGTTCGAACCTGAAACGATCGGACGAGTTTATTCACGTTCGAGTCCGAAACGTCCTGATTTAGTTTCAATCCCTGTACCGCTTTTCGATGTTTCGAAAGGGCGTCCCGATCATTTTTACCGGGGCCGGAAATCCATTCGATTCGCATCAGCCGAAGCTGAAGAACCTTCTCAAGGTTCGACACCTTTTCCCTCGAACGGACCTCCTCGGCCTGCATTTGAAACGCCTGTTGTGCAAGTTGAAGCCGGGCTGATCGGCTCAGGGGAGGACGCTCGGAGGCCGGTTTCAGAAGCTTCTCGTACAGGGTTTGTAGCTGTTTTTGCTGATCCTCCGACGTACTGCTGAAGGCAAACCGCAGAAACTGAGGCCATACGGGAGCAAATGGATTTCGGTGAAGCATGGAGGCGTCCGCGTCCACCCAATCCGCGGACGGAGATTCGAGATCAAGCAGGGAAGAACGATACATCTGTTGCAGTCGTTGCCGGGCGGTCACATCCCGTTTCTGAAGATCCGCTAACACGGAGAAAATCATGTTCAACAACTTCCTTATTCGTTGCTTGACTTTCCTCGATGATTGAGCGCGCACGGCGAGAGAACTACCGGTCTTAAACCGGTACGCTGCCGTATTGAGTTCTCCGATTTCCGAAGACACCTCCTCTTCCTTCAGAAGCGAAGTGCGCCGGCTCCGTCGAGTTAATTCTTCTCCGAGGTCCATCAAACTTTCCAGATAGAGCTTCGCCCGTCTTGTCAGTGCCTTGAGTTCCTGAGACGAGGGTTGTTCCTGTTTGTCAAGGGTTCGGAGTTCTTTCTCAATCCGTCGAACTTCGTACAACATCCCGAAGAATCGCCAGGTCAGGTTCTTGATCTGTCGGTACTGGATCAGTCCGGAAAGAATCTCTTCAGCAAGCCGCTGAAAGGCTTTTCGCCGTACATCAGCCCCATTATCGGCCGTCCGGCTCTTCTCACAGGCCGCGAAGAGGGCTCCGTAAATGCGGCGAATGTCTCCTTTGTACCGGCTCTGGTCGGTAAAGTGATGTTCAAGTTCAAGCAACTGTAGGAGAGATCGAACGGATGCAGGTTTTGCCAGTGGGACGCTCTGCTTCTTCGCCCATTTTTGAATTGTTCCATAGAGGTTTCCGTTGATCTCAAACCCGGAGGCCGTCTGTTTTTCGGTGGTGGCGAGATGATGTAACGCCTTTCGAAGAAACATCAACGCCTGAAGACGTCGGCGCTCATTTGCTCCCCGAGTAAATGGGACGACTTCCACGAAGATTTTTCGGGAGACCCCGTCGTTGCCACCGGTGTCTCTCGCGCGAATGCGAACCATTAATGTATCCCCGGGAACAGCTCCCGTTTCCCCCAGGTCCAGCTGGGACGTCATTGTAATCTCCCCGTCTCCTTTTTGCTCATCGAGAGCAAGGCTTTTTTCCCTGGCGGTGGCCGTCTTTTTTCGATCCGGGTTTTTAAAATACTGGAGGGTCACGCCCTCGACGCCCAGATCATCCTTGATTCGCACTTTCATCGGTACGATCCCTCCGGGAACTTTTTTCAAACGACCAGCCGGATACTGCATCTGAACCGATGGTTTCTGGTCCTGGCGAGGAATCAGCGACACGATCGGTTTCTGAACATTCTCAAACCCGTGACGATCAACAACTTTGATTTTAAACCGAATTTTGTCGGTGACCGTAAATTTGTGTCGGGCCGGCTGATCCTCTTTCGTCTCCAGATCGATGGTTTTTTCCCCGTCTTCCAGAACAATCTGGCGTTTTTTCACGGGACGGTCGGTCCGGAAGGAGACCGTGACGTCTGATCCCTTGAGAATCGAGACTCCCTCTCCCGGATCGCTGATCACCTTTTTCTCCCGACCGGTATACTCCGGTGGCTGGACGGTCAGTTTGAGGTTGGTGACCTTCGGCTGTTCGACGATTCGAACCGTGCGGATTTCAGTCTGAGCGTCGGCGTAGCGAACTCGATACTGGAACGTTTCCTGTAAATCCGTGGCGGAATACAGAAACAGCTCCCGATGAACCCGGCTCATCTCGTCCTTTTTCGCACTCGCAAACCGGTAATTCGTTTCATCCGGATCCCCCGGTTTTCTTGCAATCAAACAACGCTCGCTGTAGCCGCCCAGCGTGCGAACGATCCATTTCATCGGCTGTGGCATGGTGCCTTTCGTCTCGGCCCGAAGTGTCACCTCCCCTCCCGTGCCGCGAACAACCTCTTCCGGGGAAACGGACAATTTCACGAAACTGGGCTTGGGAAGCGATTTCCCCGGCATTGCAAATCGCTTCACCATAAGATCAAACTCATATTGATCCGGAAGAAAAAACAAACCATATACAAAGACAAGTCCAAGGCAGGCCCAGAAAAGATATTTCGCCCAGCGATCGGTGACAAGCGCACCAGCGTCAATCTCTCCGCTTTCCGCAACGGTTGCTTCCTGAAGTTCCTCCAGCAGCTTCTGCCCCACGTCGTCCTGAACAGAATCGTCCGGATGGCGGAGAAGATCCTCGAGCGAGACAATTTTTTCCTCCGTATCCGACGGCAGTTTATTTTCCAGCTCATACGCAATTTCCCGGGGCCCCGGTCGATTCAGAAAAAAACCGAGAAGAGAAATAAGTCCGATCCCTCCCGCAATCACGTAGGTCCCGTAGACAAGGGCGTACCGGGTGCTCCGGTCCAGAAACGCAAACCGGTCGATGTGCATTGCGATAAGCGCCAGGGCCCCACCTACCAACAGCGTCCACATTACGACGCGGCCCAGCGCATACAGCCGCTTCCGCCGGTAGAACTGGTTCAGCCGGCGGCCCACCGATTCCGGTAAATGATCAACATCTAGTCCCATTTTGTTTGATTAAATCAGTCCGACAAATTTTCTCCAGACCCATTCGACGGTCAACATGACCGCGAGAAAGAGTAGTATAAGCGGCATATCCCATAACTGCCAGACCTGTTCCTCGGACTCCACCCGTTTTTTCGGCTTCACACCGGAAAGAAACTGCTTAAACTGAGCAAACGAACGACTGATCCCTTTCGTTTTGGAAGCAAGCTTGGTCATCAGCGATTCATTTAATGCGAGCCGGGACAGTTCCTCGTACCGACTCGTCACCACCACTTCCGAACTGGTGACGTCGGGTTGTCCTTTTAACCGGAATGACAGGTTTTTCGCCGGGACGGGATCAAAAAGCGCCCGCTGAATCTTCCGCCCGGATTGTGTGGAACGGACCCTTGCGCTGGCGACCACGTCTCCGTCGCTGACCGCTTCGACCGTCGACTGATCCGGGGCGTTTTTCACCCAGACCTGAAGTCCTCGTCGCTGACGTCCGGTCCGCTGATTCAGTACAATCGACGGGGATTTCTCGTCCGGCACCGCCACGGATCCCCCTTCCATGGCCCAGTTGATAAGCCCTACGTACATCTGCGCGTGTCCACCCAGTGCCTCGGGATTGAGAGGCTTCCAGAGGTTTTCATTCCCGATCATGAACACTTTCCCCTTCCCCGCGTGTCGGGTGGCAAGCAGCGGGGCCCGATCGTTTGCGAGTTGAACGAGTGAAAACGCATTGCGCGACAGCATCTCCGATTTCGTCTTGCCCCGCGCAAGGGAATTCGTCAATTTACGGGTGGACGGGTGATACACCCCCGCGTCGCTAATTTGCAACCCGGAGGGTGAACGCCAGTCAAAATTCGTTTCTCGTTCGGAACCCGCCCCTTTTTTCAGCGGAAAAAACGGTTCTTTCATCTCTTCGGGAAGCACGGGGTACCGTGAGGTGGAACGATACGCGTTCGACTTCATGAAAGCAATCGTACCCCCTTTCTCTTTTACGTAGGATGACAGATCGTTCCATTCCTGTTTCTCCAGAATGGTCCCCGTCCTGGACCCGATCAACACGAGGTCGTACATCTCCAGGGTCGCCATGCTGTCGGGCCACGTTCCCTTTCGGACCCCTCGCTTGACGGTTCCGTCTTCCTGGACGACCGCGATGATGGAATTCAGTTCCACGTAATTCAGACGCCGGAACACGTTCAGAGCAAACCGGGATTCCCATCTTGGTTTCCAGTCCAGAAACAACACTTTGACTTTCTCCTCACGGACGTGCATGGCAAAATCCATGCTGTTGTTCCGCGACGGAAACGCCTCCCCTCCCGGACTTTTCACGTTAACCGTATACCGAAAAACCCCCGGCTTCCCGGGTGAAAAGGGAAGTTCGACGGTCCGAACCGGTGAATTTCCCACTTTTCGTTCGAACGTCTTTATCGTTTTGCCCCCTCGTTTTATGCTGAACTGAACGTCCCTGGGTTCCTCCAGTGACGTTTTGACCCGCACCTGAATCCGGGATTCAGTGCCGGTCACGGCGAAGGGGGGGGAAACCACCTCGAGAATCGCGAGGTCGACCGGTTCACGTCGACTTCCCACCTGTCCCGTAAAGATGGGAATATTCTTCTGGGAATACTCCCGTACCAATGCTTCGATCGTCCCTCCCTCGAGGTGACGGCCGTCCGAGAACAGCATCACACCGGAAAGCGGAAACTTACTTTCTTTCTCAAGAATCGTCTGAAGCCGTCCAAGAATGTCCGTTCGGCCACGTTTGGTTTCCAGGTCTTCAACACGGACATCTTCAACTCTCTTCGTCTCCTTATCCATCAGGGATGCAAACTCCAATCCCTGGCTCGGCACGATTTCATCGGCCGCTTCCGGTACCTCCTTCAGTGTGTTCTTG
>CAZSFH010000029.1:10075-18715 GCA_964606115.1 uncultured Planctomycetia bacterium
CTTGAGGAGATCCAGCCGTTCCTGACTGCGCATGTTCTGGATCCTTTTCTGAAGCGCCGGGGCGTCGTCGCTGAGTCGCTGACGATCGTTATTTGCCTGTTTTTTGTTCAGCTTGTCCATCAGTTTCCCGGCCGCCGAATAATAAGACTGGAAAACAGCACTTCCGGGATGCTGGCTTCCCTGAAACAGCCCTGAAAGATCTTCTTTCAACGAGGATAATGACGCGCGGAGGCCGTTCTCCGACGAAGACGAGGCGGCCGTAAGAAGTTTTTCCGCCTCCCGAAGAGAGGAACGCACTTCCTTTTCCGCGGTCTCCGCCTTCTTCCAGAAGGACTCACCCTGTCGGTCGTTGTCCTCCGAAAACTGCTCAAATTGCCGTAATCGAACAAGGGCCTCCTCAAGGTGGCTCGCCGTCTGATAATAAACGGTTTGTTCCTCCTGTACGCCGTTAAGTTGCCTCGAGAGATACAGGGCTTTCGTTGATGACATTCGGTTATCGGACGTAGACATGCTCTCGGAATTATCCACCGCCACCACGATGCGGCCGGGATACGTGAGAACGGTCCGGAACACCAGATCCGGTTTGAAAGCCAGCACGAGCAACCCACCCAGCAGGAGCATACGAATACCGAGAAGAACAACCGTAGATCGCGTGCTCTGCCCTTCAAGCTGTTTCCGGTACAGATACCATCCAACCATCAATATTACCGGAAGGGCCAGAAGCAACCACCACGGCGATAGCGGCCCGGTAAACCGGATAAAAAGCTGATTTGTTTCCTGAGCCTGCAAGGTAAATCCTCAGATAAAACGAAGCTCCATTAGCATTTCACCGATCAGCAACATCAGCAACCCGGCCACGGCCCAGTGATACCACTCGGAACCGCGGCTTTTTTCCTTCAGAATTTCCTTCAGCTGTTCCCATCCCTCGACCTCCGTGACCCCTCCGGCCTCTTCAAGACTGGAACGAAGAGCATTACTCATCGACCGGAGGTCCGAGTCTTCTCGATTTCCCTGAACGCCGAACTTCACCTTCGTTTCTCCTCCACGCCGGATCAACAGCACCGAACCGGCACCGCTTTTCCGAACGGTGTGGCGAACTTCACGCTGTCCATCCCGGGTCACCGGTTCCAGACGTACCAGCTGATGTCCACGCCGTCGGTACGCCACCGATGTAAGGGTATCCGGGTTGTTCAACCGGAGACGCAATTTATCACCGGTCCGAAGAGTTCGCGGATATACCGTTCCGGAAGCCGCTGTCTCAAAAAGCCGGTACAGAAGCGGCATGTAAAATTTTCGCACAATCAGGTTGCTGTTCGATCCACTCAGTCCCGAGGTCAAAAGCACTGTTCGCCCGGGATCCAGGTTGCGTGCCAGCAGGAAAGGGGTTTGATTGTCGAATTCCATCAGCGTTTGTGCGTTGTCTCTCATATTTTTGACCCCTCGCCAGGCATAGATTTTCGCATCGGCCACGTTTCCATATTCCTTCGTTTCAAACACCCGAAGGGCCGGGAAATCGAATCGAGCCCGGGACAGCGAGCGAAACGTGCTCCCTCCGAGTGGCTGCGAGTTCATACGTCCAAGATCCGCGGGAAGTAGTTCCTCTCCACCGAGCAACCGATTCCATTTCTCGTGAGATACACGGCTGTCCCCGACGAGGACAAGACCACCGCCCTTGCGTGTCCATGACCCAAGACGGCGTGCCAGCTGCGGCGTCACGGTTTTCGAGCCATCCATCAAAATCACATCGTGCTCGCCCCACCCCGAGGAATCACATTCACCTTTGCAGACCGAAAAATCGATCGGCCCCATGCGAAACACCTTCCGATCCCCGTCCTTCATCTCCTGTACACGACCCGTAATCTCGAGGAAGTTCCACGTGGAAGCGAACTTCCCTGATACGTCCTCGTCCTGAAGCACGAGCACTGAAATCCTTTCGCGAACGTCCATGCCTGCGCTCATCGTATTGTCGTACGTCAATGTATCTTTGTCCAGCTGTGCCGTAAACCGATGGGATCCCGCGTTCTCCGTGTCGACATCTATGAACAGAGAACGAGTCTGCCCCGGTAACATCGAAACCGTCTTGCTCCCGACCTGTGTCCCTCCGTCTTTCATGAGCGACACATCCACGTTTCGAGCGGGTTCGGACGAAAAGTTCCTGACGGACACAAACACCCGCGTTGGATGATCGGCCAGGGCCACGTCCGACGGGGTCCGGACCCGTGTAACGGCGAGGTTGGACCGATCTCGAATTGGCGGATTAATCCAGGAGACCGGTACGGTCCGGCCGGACTTGTCTCTCAGGATCGCCTCGATGTCCTGGCCGGCTCGTTCCTTGTATTCCCTCCACGCAGACGCCTGATCGTCGGCGAACAGATAGACCTCCAGTTTTTTCTGACCGTATTTCTCCCGAACGGTCTGCAGAGCGCGGCGAATCGATGAACCACGATCACCGGGTTCCAGATCCTCAATTCGAGAGACCGCTTCCTTCTCGGACTGAATTGTTTCTCCCTCCACCACCCAGGTCCCCCGGCTATCCCGGTCTTCATCCGCGTGGCCAAGCAGAAGAAGGGACCATTTTTCTCCTCGATCCCAGACCGACACCAGTTTTTTTATGGTTTCTTTCACGCGTTCCCAACGGGTATTGCCCCGTTCTCCGGCCCGCATGCTGTATGACGCGTCCGCGACAATGACGTGATGAACATTACTTCCGCCCTGTGACAGACCCCCCGGGGAAAGCGGACGAGCGAAAGCGAAAACAAGAAAAAGACAGGCCAGCGTTCGAATGGCGATCAGGATGAGCTGTTCGATATGAAGCCGCTTACGAAGCCGATCCAGCGCCCGTTCCAGTACATAGTTTGCCCCCCACGGTACCCGCAGCGATCGATATCGCATCAGGTAATAGATAATCAGAGGCGTGAGGCCGAAGAACAGCGCCCACAGTATTGAGGGGTTGACAAACTTCATCGTCTCAACAGTGTCCGAACCGGCCGTTTGGTTTTACAGACCGGCGGGTGTTTTACGAAATGAAAGGAAATTCGACGTGTCTTTTTCCGGGTCTTATCCGTTCATACCACGCGTTCCCGGAAACGGAGGTATTCCGAAACGGCGGTCTCCACACGTTCGTCCGTCCGAAAGGTAACGAAATGAGCCCCATGTTTCTTGGCCCACCCCCGCCAGTTTTCCACGAGCTTCTCGTACTCCTCGCGATAAATCTTTTTCAGCGGGATCGTATTCACGCGATGGGTGATCGATGGGTCCTCCAGATTTTCGAACTGTACCCAGCGATTGAAGGGAAAATCTTCTTCGTCGGGGTCCCGAAGCTGAAACACGATCACCTCGTGTCCCTGTGCCATCAGGCTGGCAAGCTGTTGCTGAGCCTGTTCGGGTTCAAACATCAGGTCGGAAATCGCCACCACCATACCTTTCTCCTCCCCCCGTTCCAGAATCGTGCGGAGACATTTGTCCAGGTTATCCTGATCGGCCGGACCGCTCTTCACCAGCTCCCTGAGAATCGCCACCAGCTGATCTCCCCGTGAACTGGGAGGAACCCAACGAGTCTCCTCGGAGGTGGTCAGCACCAGCCCGGCGGAGTCATTCTCCTGAAGGGCAAGGTAGGTGAGGCATGCCACCACTCTGGAGGCGTGTTCGTATTTACTGGGACCGTCGTCACTGGAACGCAGCATCGACGAGCTCCGATCCACGACGAACCGTGCGGTCAGTGCCGTATCTTCCACGTACCGCTTGATGTAATATTCATCCTGCCGAGCGGACGCCTTCCAGTCCATGTGTTTGATCGGGTCGCCCGGCTGATATTCTTTGTGATGATCGAAATCGGTACTGACGCCAATCCGGTTGCTGTCGTGAATACCCTGAAACATGCCTTCGACCGTCCGCCGGGCGAGCAGCTGAAGGTGTTCAACACTCTCCTTCGCCTCCGGCGAAAGGAGATCCTCGAACGATTGGGATTGCTGTTCCGTATTGGAGTCAGCGGTCATTGTGCAACCTCCTTCCGTCCGCGAACCGTTTCGCCCGGTTCCTCCACCTCTTCTAAAATATGCTCGACCACGTCGTCCGAATCCAGCCCTTCCGAAATGCCCGCGTAATTCACAAGGATCCGGTGGCGAAGAACCGGTTTCGCGACAGCGTGAATATCGTCCGTCGTGATGTGCGGACGTCCCTCGAAGAACGCCCGGGCTTTCGAACCAAACAACAGATACTGACAGGCACGAGGACCGGCGCCCCAGGACACCCACTTATCCACGAACGGCAGACAGTAATCCTTCCCAACTCGGGTTGCCTGAACAATGCTCAGGACGTAATCGTAAAGGTCATCCCGGACAAGCACGTCCCGAATAATCTCCTGGTAGTGAAGAATATCATCCCCGGTCATGATCTGCTGGGGTTCCGCGCTGTAATTGGTCGTGGTCCGTTTCAGCACTTCGATCTCGCTCTCCGTCTTCGGATAATCCACCTTGATCTTGTACATAAACCGGTCCAGCTGAGCCTCGGGCAGATTGTACGTCCCTTCCTGCTCGATCGGATTCTGGGTGGCAAGAACGAAGAACGGGAGGTTCAGGGAATACTTCGTGTTTCCGACGGTAACCTGTTTTTCCTGCATCGCTTCAAGGAGGGCCGCCTGCGTCTTGGGAGGGGTCCGGTTAATTTCGTCGGCCAGAATCATATTGGCGAACAACGGGCCTTCCACGAATTCGAACGTCCGGGCACCGGTTTCGGGATCCTCCTGCAGCACCTCCGTCCCCGTGATGTCGGACGGCATCATGTCGGGCGTAAACTGTATTCGACGAAAACTCACTCCCATCACATCCGAGATGGTCGTGACCAGAAGCGTCTTCGCGAGACCCGGTACTCCCATCAGGAGAGCATGATTATGACAGAAAATACACTGCAGTGTCTGATCCACGAGATCTTCCTGACCGACGATGACCTTATGAATCTCGGTCTTGACGTCATCGATCAGCTGTGAAAACTCCTCGGCGACCGACTCTTCAATGTTCGATTCCATGTCTTAACCTCACTGGTGATTAAGCCTGTACGTTGACGAACAACTGTGCGAAAACAACTTATTCCTTATATTTATCTTTGAAGACCCCTTCGGGCACCTGCTCCCCTTCGATCCAGAACCGTTTGCGATCGAGTTCCCCTTTTTCATTGTACCGTTTCACGATCCCGTGCAATACGTCATTCTTGAACGGCATCTCCGCCTTCAGGGTTCCATCCTTGTAATACAGCTTCGCCGTCCCATTCACCTTCCCATTCCTACACGGTACGACTTTCTTCTTCTGATCCGTCCCCGACCAGTAGTAAATCATCTTCCCATGCCGCTTTCCGTTTTTATAGGGAACCACCTGGGTCAACTTCCCGTCCTTGTTAAAACTCTTGCTTTTTCCGTTTTGTTTTCCATTCTTATAGGGGATTTTTGCCATGACGGTCCCGGACGGATGAAATACTTTTTTCACCCCACTGATCGTCCCATTTTTCCATGGAATCTTTTTACGCACGTAACGCCCCTGGCCTTTCGCCCTCGCAAACACCTTTTCCGTTCCGTGCCGCTTGCCCTCCTTCCATGGGACTTTTCGCTTGAGATTGACCGACTCGCCGGCTCCGCCATAGTCCCACTCGATGCCGTCTTTTTTGCCGTCGGGGCCAAGCACAATCATCCGCTCAATACGATGGTTGTAATTCCCGGAATTCTGATTATAAAACGTTCCCACCTCGGCCTTGATTTTATGCTTTTTCGGGGCATCTTCGAGAAACTTATTGATCTTATCCGTCATACCCTGGGGATTCACTCGATGGACGAAATCGGTCGGGGCCTGATCTCCTTTCTCCAGGACGATGGTCCGGGGCTTGACCGATTGATCCTTTCCCTCTTTTTTCTCCTGAACACCTGCCGTCGATATCAGGGTAAAGGTCAGAAAAATTGCCAAACACGTAAACCGGACAGTATGGTTTTTCATTGGCTTTTCAGGAATAAATTTATTGACTGCTATAACCATAGAGTATACGATAATCGTGAGGGCGGATAAAAACCGGGCCGTAAATTTCACCGCTGGACGGCTGCTTTTCCGACGCCAGAACGGTCCCGTCTTCCTCCAGATCCTTCAGCGCCATTCCTTCAACGGACCCCAGAATTTTGCTTTTTCGCCAGTCACTTGGACGATCCGCCCAGGGGGACGTTCCCTGTGCTCCGTCCGTACCGGAGAAGTCGAGATCCCGCACGATATCCGGCCACGTGAGCTGGTTCCCGCCGCCAAAGATCCGCTGTGGTTTCAGGACATGCAGCCGTTCCCGAATCGACTCGTCCCGGGTATTCATCAGCACGAACAACGCTTTGTAGCCACCGTCCTTCAGCGGGCGGCGGTAAACCGTCACGTACACCCCGGCGGTCGGGTTCTCTTTGGACAGAGCAAATCGGGATTTCTTACCGTACTCTTCCCCATACCGCACGAACTCGTCATTTCGCCAGTACGGAAGAACCTCCGTCCCCTTCTCCTTGAAAAAACCAAACTCTTTGAGTTCCCTGACCAGTCGCACGTACTGGATCGGCTGGACGATGGACTGTGGGGCCACGCCGATATCATGAATCAGCGCCCGTCCCAGAACATGTCGATCAAACGCCGGATTGTCCCCTGCGCCAATCACGTCCGAGACATTCGCCCGGACGCGCGTGGTTTGACCGGTGTACGTTCCCGCGAATACCGTAAACAGCGAGTTTTCGTACAGATCAATCGTATCCTTCTCAGCGGAATTCATGTTCGCCCCGGCCGCACCGCTCAATTCCCGATAGGTCGACGTGGGTTCGAGAACACCACCGGAAAGGGCACCCGACACCTCGCTTGAGCCGTCAAGTGCATCCACGGACAAATCGGATGGAGCCTTCTGTTCCGGTGACTTATCAACCGGCCAGCTCAACCACTGGTTCTTCCGCCGGTTCGGCTCCGGTGGCCGAGCGGGATGGACCTGAATCGAAAAGTTTACTTCATGGGATCCACTGAGGTTGGTTTTGCTGTTGACCAGCTTGACCCGCCAGGTCACCAGACCGTTCTCATCTCGCTCGACCTCCATCATCGGCTTCGAATCATCGGTCTGCCAGCCGTTTCCGCCCGGACTCATCCAGGTAAACCCACGATCGGGACTTCCGAAAAAGAAATATCCGACGAACGATCCCTTCGAGCCGCGGTTTTTTGCTCGATCGGACGTGTTCGTCCAGACCACCTTGTCCGTCTCCGGCGATAGAGTTGCCTGCAAACCGCTCGTGCTTTCAATGCCCTGTTTACCGGTGCGGACCCCGTTCCAGGCCAGCGATACCGGGCCGGCAACCGGCATTTCCAGCTCCAGTGAATCAATGGCCGTCCCGTCGCCGCTGTACGAGATCGTACCGACGATGGTACCGTCGTAGCGATAACGCGCGGTCAAATCCACACTGACCGGTCCCGTTGTAAAGCTGGACTCATACGTCCATTGCCCGTTGCTTTTCTCAACCCGTTCGGCCGCGTCACTCACCTTCACGCCGGCTTTCTGTCCTTTGACCGTCGCCTGGAGCGTCACCGGTGAGCGTAACTGGGATCCTCGACCGCGTCTCTGCAATACTTGATTTGCAACCTGATCCGGATTCTCACGCGCTTCCAGGGGAAGCTCTCGTTTCACCGGCTTGATCCGGATCTGTTTGGGCAGACCCGTCTCAGCAAGCTCGAATTGATGCCGGACCGTCTCAACCGTAGTCTCCCCTCCTTCCAGGGCCTTAAACGGTTTAGAAGGTTGCTGGGCCTCCACACGAAGACTCCAGGTCACACCGAATGCAAAGAACGTCACAAGGGAAAGAACCTTTACTGACAGGTTTTTTTTCATTTCGCTTCCTCGCACCTCAATACACGGAAAAAATTTCTAAAAACGGTTCAGTCTACAATTCGTCTCGTTCATCATCAGTCCGACTTCGTCTCCACGGAATCCCCGGTTACCGAGTATCCGTAAAGCACCCGGTAGTTATGGTGAGGAACCCAGACGGGACCATACGTTTCACCGTCGTCCTCGACCTTACCGGTCACAATAGCTCCACTTTCGACGTCTTTCAGGACCGGCTGATCTCCGGACTGACTGAGAAGCTGTTCCTTAAGTGCGTCCGGCGGAGACACTTCGGAAAGCACCTCGGACGTCCGCAGATCATTGTTGCCGTCGAACAGCCGTTCGGGTTTCAGGATGTTCAGGTTGGCGCGTACCGGTTCGCTGGATTCATTCATCAGCACGAACAGCACTTTATAACCACTCTTGCCGTCCTTCTTAAGCGGCCGCCGAAAAGCAGTTACGTAGAGGTGGTCGCGCTGAAGTTGCTCGCTGAGCTTCAGCGTGTGCGCGTCCTCCCGACGTCCTTTGCCGAAACGGACGATATGCTGATTCCGCCAGTACGGGATGAATTCCGTATTCTCCGGCTTGAAGTAACCAAATTCTTCAAGTTCCTTCAACAACCCGAGGCCCTGCTCGACGTGCTGGAGGGTCCCGTGAGGTCCATCATAGCAGACGCCGATATCGTTTAGCAGCGCCCGGCCCAGCCACTGCCGGTCGAATCGCTTGTCATCCCCGGGTTCAGCGGGCGTGGCGCCGGGGACCAGACGTGCAACAAGG
>CAZSFH010000030.1:0-18529 GCA_964606115.1 uncultured Planctomycetia bacterium
GAACCGAGTCCGGCTTCGTTGCTGAACAATCCCCGCCGCACGCCCCAGGTGATCGTGAGCAGGACGCCAACCCCCAGGAAACCCCCGACGGCGGACGTCGGGTTGAAGGCATGGTAGAACACGTCCCGAAAAGCCGCCGGAACTCGTCCTGCGTTTGCGAACAGAATCGCCAGGCAACCCACGAGGTACAACACGGCCATGATCGGGACAAGCTTTCCGGCAACCTTCCCGATCCGTTTGATGCCGCCGACAATCACCAGGGCAATGAGCAATGCAATGGAGATGGCGGAAATAAGTTTGGGAATTTGAAAATCATCCTGCACCACCCTTGCGAGGTTGTTCGCCTGCACCATGTTGCCGATGCCGAACGCCGCGATGGCGGCACAGAACGCGAACGCAACCGCCAGCCACTTCCAGTGGGACCCCAGTCCCCGTTCGATAAAATACATCGGTCCGCCGGACACAGTGCCGTCCTCATGTTCGTCCCGGTAGTTCAGGGACAGCGTGCAGCTGGTGTACTTGATGGCCATACCGAAAAACGCCGTGATCCACATCCAGAAGAGCGCACCCGGACCACCCCAGTGAATGGCAACGGCAACCCCGGCAATATTCCCGGTACCGATCGTGGCGGATAGCGCGGAGGAAAGAGCTTCGTAATGATTGATTTCCCCGGTGTCCTCCGGGTTGTCGTACAACCCGAAAATACAGCGCCAGGCGTGCACGAACTGATGCACCTGAATGAATCCAAGCCGGAACGTCAGAAAGATTCCGGTCGGTACAAGCAGGAGAACAAGGACTCCCAGCCACGGCGGATCGCCCCAGACGAGCCAGGAAGTCCAGTCAAGTACCGAGTAATACAGGTCCAGTATTGGTTGCATGATCCTAAACCTCCTTAAGGTGATTCTGGAGTGTTTCAACGATAATGCGGGCCGGTTTTCGCTCCGGCAGGCCGGTCACGAGAACCGGATCCGGCTGCTGATTCGAGCGATGCCGGGCCCGGACACGGTACCGGACGTTGGTCTGACGCCCGTGTTCGTCTTTTCCGCTGAAGGTCCGGGTTACTTTTCGTTCTTTCACGAACTTGCTCAGGTCTTCGGGATCGATCGATAGGCCACCGGGCCAGGGTACGGGGCCGTGACGAACGACCAACGTATCATCCCGGAGGTCCAGACGGGTCGTGTTGCAGAGAAAGGCGGCGCCGAGATAAAGACTGACCAGCGCGGCGGCAGTAATCGGAAGTCCGGCGAGAACATTTATGAGTGTGTATCGGGTGAGGGTTGTCTGCAGGGTAAACACCATGACAAGCAGCAAAAGCGCGGCGCTCAAAATCAGAGCGAGAACCCCGACCGGCCATGCCCAGCGCCGACGGATCGTGACTTCGCTTCCACGTTGTTCCACGGTCAGCCCGGCAGGAACGGATTCGCCCTTCTCCTTTTCCGTTCCGGACGGTAGCCGGTAGTTCCAGTCACATTCCGGACAGAAAAATTCGTCACGGGACGGACCCGGCTGAACGCTTTTCATACAGTGTCCGCAGATGGTGTTCATGGTTACAGCCAGAAGGTTTTCCAGGAGACTGCTGAAAATAACCCCTGTTTTTTCAAGCCTGGCAGCTTCGCGAAAGAAGGATTATCATATTAATAAGAAGCCGGTTTCGTTGCCAGTGCTCCGAGCGTTCTTCCGACATATCGGGTCTGGATGTTTTTTAGGACCTGGGAGAGACGATGGTGAAGAAGAGGTTCGGCCGGGTCCTCTCAACATTTTACCTGTCGCTCCCTGACGGGCGCGTTTCTCCTCCTTCTTTCAAATGGCCCGCGTTCAAATAGGGAATATAAGCCACCACATTTGACATCCTTTCTCGGTTTGTATAACATGATGTGCGAATTTTTCCTGAACGGGGTTCGGGAAATGTTCAAATGCTTCATTCCAGCTCCGGGAACGGAAGGAAGTGTCGTTTCTGCAGGACCAATTTCAAAGCTCTCCAGGGATGGAATCGCTGCTGGCTCTTTTGTCACTGCTGCCGGAAAATGCGGCCGGTACGTACGGAAGTGATATTGATGGCCTGCTTTCGCTGGTCACCTACATCATCACGCCGTGGGTCATTTTAACCTATGGCCTGGTGATTCTCTTCTGTATCCTGTACCGAAAGAGATCGGGGGGACGTGGCTTGTACGTCAACAGCCATGAGACCCTGTTTCACATCGGGAACATTCCTATTCCCCGCACGGCCATCATCGAGATTCCCACGCTCTGTGTGCTGGGACTGGACCTCTGGATTTTTGCCAGCAGCGTGGCGGTCTGGGGGGACATCAAAATCAACCAGCCGGAGGATCCTTATACAAATGTTCAGGTGGTCGCCGAGCAGTTCGGCTGGACCTTCTACTATCCCGGTGAAAACGGAGAACTGGACACGACCATTGAACGCAACATCCGCCGCGGGAAAGTCGATGGTCAAATCCGTTCGCGGCGCATTGTAAACGTCAAGGATGGGGATGATGAAAAACAGACCATTATGTGCATCCCGAAGGGGAAAAAGATCGGGCTCAAGATTACGTCAAAAGACGTCATCCACAGCTTTTTCGTTCCGAATCTGCGCTTCAAGCAGGACGCGGTACCGGGGCGCAACATCCGTGGCTGGTTGATCGCGGAAAAGCTCACCCGCCCGAAATTCCGGGAGGAACGAGTCGTCGACCATCTGCAGTCGGTGATTTCCCTGTTGGAGGAAAAGTCGAAAGAAAACAGTAAAAACCTGCGCGACGAACTGACGGGCGTCTGTGAGAAACTGGTACAGGATCGGGGGGTTCCGGACTACGAGGGAATTCAGGGTCAGTTGGAGGGATACGAAGAAAAGACGAAAAAACGGCTTTCGGGCGCGCAGGACACGAAGGAAGTCACGGAGGCCTTTTCATCCAGCAACGCGATTCTGAACGGTATTCTCCAGGATCAGAACGAGTATGGAGGATTTTACGAGGCGCAGTCCTATACCATCGCCTGCGCGGAGCTCTGTGGATACGGACATTCGGGCATGACCGGTTCGATTGTCGTGATGCCGCCGGACGTGTTCGATCGTTACCTGAAGGACGAAATTAACGATTAACCGCTGATTGCTTCTGACGTACTGATGAGCACCACATCGAACCACGTGGAAAACGACGAGCATGAAGACCACGAGGAGGGGCACGGTGTTCCCGAATCACCATGGGTTCACGTGCTGTTCAAAGTTCTGATCTGGCTTTTGCTGACCTGGGTCTTCTACGCAACGAACGGTGTGGCCGGTGCCGTCGGCTGGGCGGTGGTTGGTGGGGGGACGCTGTATTTTCTTCGCCACTGGCTCCTGTTCTTCGTCTGGACGGTCACCAGCTGTGTGGCGATTTCTCATTTCGGAGAGTGGATTCATCCCGTCGCCGGGTGGATCGCCGGCGTGTTGTGGGCGGGCGGATTCGGTGTGTTTCTGTATTTCAGCCAGCAGTGGCTGGAGTCGTTTATCAATCACTACGTATTTTCGGTGGACCACAAGGTCATCGCCAAGCAGTACCTGGGACTCGGTCTGCTCTGGCTGGCGGTCGGGGCGTTCCTGGCGTACCTGTTTCGATGGCAGCTCGCCTATCCTGGCGAGCCGCTGGGCGTGATCGGCACCGGTCTTGCGTACGTGCAATACGGGATAAACCAGTTTCTTCTCCCGCCGTTTGAGATTGTGCTCAAGCAGACGCTCTACCTTGATCTGGACGTGGGAGGAGAAATACTGCAATTTGAGATGATCAGCATTGCCTCGAAGGAAGGAACTGTTCTGTTCAGCAAGGCCTACATTACCGAGCCGATCTATAATCAGCTGATCACGATGCACGGGACGATCATGATTTTCTTTGTCGCGATGCCGATCCTGATCGGGTTTTACGGAAACTTCTGTGTGCCGCTCATGATCGGCGCCGACGACATGGCGTTTCCCCGCATCAACATGATGTCGTTCTGGACGATCTTCGCCGGATCGTTTTTCCTCGCTCTTGCGTTCTTCATGCCGCAGGGAGCGCCGCAGGGAGGTTGGACCATTTACGCGCCGCTCTCCTCCGCACCCGATCACACGAGTGCCGGCGGATGGGGAATGCAGTTCTGGATCATCGGGGTGGGGCTGGAGTTTTTCTCCATTCTGCTGGGAGGGATTAACATTATTACCACGGCGTTCAAAATGCGGGCGCCGGGAATGACGCTGTTTCGAATGCCGATTATGGTGTGGATGCAGGTGGCCGCGGCGTTTATGTTTCTGCTGTCGGTCGGTCCGCTGCTGGCGGGGGTGATCATGATTTTTCTGGACCGGGTGGTTGGAACGACGTTCTTCGATCCGGCGGGCGGCGGATCTCCGCTGCTGTTTCAGCACCTGTTCTGGTTCTTCGGGCACCCGGAAGTATATGTCATTATGTTGCCGGGTTTCGGTATTCTTCTGGAGATTTTACCGGTGTTCAGCCGCAAGCGGCTGTTCGGGTACCGCCCGATTCTGTACATGACGTTCGCGGCCGGGTTCCTTAGTTTCCTGGTCTGGGCGCACCATCAGTTCGTGAGTGGCATGGATCCGACGCTGGCCGCGCCGTTCATGATCACCACGATTCTGATCTCTGATCCCTTTGCGCTGATCGTGTTTGCGATGATCGCGACACTGTGGGGGGCGTCCATCGATTACACAACGCCGATGCTATACGCGATCGGTACGCTTCTGGTCTTTATCATTGGGGGCGTAACCGGTATTTACCTGGCGTCCACCCCCGTCGACATTTACTTCCACGACACGCAGTTCGTCGTGGCACATTTCCATTACACGCTGTTTTCCGCCGTCATCTTTGGTGGATTCGCCGGGATCTATTACTGGTTCCCCAAGATGACCGGCCGGTTGCTGAACGAGTTCTGGGGGAAGGTTCACTTTTTCCTGACGTTCATCGGGTTTAACGGCGTCTTTGGAACCATGTTCATGCTCGGGGTGGGAGGCCATATTCGTCGAATTGCAAACCCGGAGGAGTACAGGTACCTTCAGGATCTGCAGTACCTGAACGAAGTCGCCACGATCTTTGCGATCATCCTGTTTCTCGGCCAGGCGCCGTTTGTGATCAATCTCATCTGGTCGCGACTTTACGGCGAGGAGGCGGGGCGGAACCCGTGGAACGCAAACACGCTGGAGTGGGAGGCGCCGTCCCCGCCGGGGCATGGAAACTTTGATGAACTGCCGGTTGTTTATCGCGACCCCTACGAATATAATTCTCCGGAGGTCGAGGAAGACTGGCTGCCGCAGGGCCGGAAACTCGCTCCGGCATCCGGCGGTGAGGAAGCCTGAGGATCAACAGACCTTCGAATTCTTCGATTTATTCGTTATCCGAACATATCATGGCAACTGCTGAGTCAGCAACGGGAGCCCATGCGGAGGACACGTGGTTACCCGACGTGAGTCAGGGCAAGATGGGGATGTGGGTCTTCCTTTCATCGGAGGTCCTGATCTTCGGAGGGTTGATCACGGTTTTCCTCCTGTTTCGATTGGGAAAACCGGAATGGGAATGGTGGAAACATCAGCGGCATTTGAAAGAATTTATTGGTACGTTCAACACGATCGTTCTGTTAACGAGCAGCTGGACGATCGTGATGTCGTTTAAAGCGTTCGATCAGGATCGGCAAACCGCCGGAAACTGGTGGCTGCTGGCGACGGTGCTGCTCGGGTTCCTGTTTCTCGGTGTGAAAGCATTTGAGTGGTCCGGTGAAATCGGAAAAGGCTATTATCCCGGCCATCCCAAAATGAATGAATCTGGTGGACAGGCGAACCTGTTCTGGGGATTTTATTACGCCATGACCGGTCTGCACGGCCTGCACGTGGTTGGCGGGGTGATTGCAAACCTGCTGATCTGGCTTGGTTCGGTTCTCGGATGGACGGATGACAACGCGGTGCGTGTGGAATACGCCGGTCTTTACTGGCACCTGGTCGATATTATCTGGGTGTTTCTGTTTCCGATTTTCTACTTAATGTTCACGTTTGCCAAAAATGGCGGGCATTAGAATGCGAAGTCGAATTTGTCGCTTTCAGCCAATGTATGTCGCTTCGTTCCGGACGAACACGAAATGACTGACAGCACGGAACAACACGGTGATTCCGAACATCATCATCCTAATTATACCCTGATCTGGGTGATTCTCCTCGGGTTGATGATCGGTCAGTTCGGAATTAAACAGCTGGGTATTTTGGATTATCAGCTGTTTATCGGGTTTATTTTTACGGTGGCTACGGTGAAAACGCTTCTGGTGGCGTTGAACTTTATGCACCTGAAGTTCGAAAGCATCGTTGTGTATCTGCTGGCGCTCAGTCCAGTTCTGTTTGTCTTGCTGTTTTTTTCCGTCGTGGTCTTCGACGTCCCCGTACCGGTTTAACGAACCTTTCCTGACCGATCACCACTCCCGGACACTTTCACTCCTCCCCGGAAGTCTGTGGATCGAAACCTCTCAGCGTTCGTGGATACGAATTGTTATTCCCCGGTAATTCTGAAGAGCAGCGTATCCAGCGGTCCGGCCGCAGCGTAGAGGAAGAAAATCAGAAACAACGTAAGAGCCGGTGAGAGCACGAGCGCGGTCAGGAGGACGAGAAACACGGCCGCGTGCCCGATTGATTTTCTGTTTATTTCGAGGTTATCCATCAGGTGTGGATATCGGAACTGGCTGACCATCGAGATGGATAGAAAGGTCACCAGCCAGGGGGTGACCTGGAGGGAAATCCGGACCACGGGCTGACGGAAGAGTTCGTTCAGGGACGGTTTTCCGAACAACGTAAGGATCAGAAGGAGGCCGCTGGCGATGAACCCGGCGGCGGCCGGAGAGGGAAGTCCGTTGAAATCCCCGTGATCATCCGACTCCGGATCTTTGTTTACATTAAATCGAGCGAGCCGGACCAGCACGCAGCACAGGTACAGCACCGCGACGGGGAAGCTAAAAAAGAAGAGAAATGGATGAGACGCGGAACTTTCAATACGAAGAAGGTACATCGCCACGTACATCATCAACGCGGGGGCAACACCGAACGTGACGGCGTCGCAGAGGGAATCCAGTTCGATCCCGAAAATGGAAGTGGAATCGGTAAGGCGTGCTATTTTTCCGTCCAGCGAGTCAAGAACCATCCCGATGAGAATAAGCCAACCGGCAAACATCAGGTGGTCCTGGGCGGTGGAAAACCACTCGTTCAGATACGGTCCGAAAAAAGGTACGGCCGGTTCACGGTATCCGGACGCGGAAAGAAGAACTTTGAAAATCTGACTGACGGCCATCAGGCCCACCAGCGCGTTCAGCAGGGTCACCAGACTCGGTAGAATGGAAAGCTGATCCGAATCCTCGCCTGACAGGTCCCTTGATTCCCGCTCCGACGACGAAGCGGAGGATTGTTGCTGTGTCATGATACCGAATCCCCAACTCGCACAAGAACCGTTTCACCCCCGCGAACAGTTTCCCCTTGCTTGACTTCCGCCGACGGTTCCGCGGATAGCGGTACGTACAATTCTGTGCGGGAACCGAATTTAATCATGCCAAGGCGCTGACCGCGGTCGACCGTTTCACTTTCGTCGAGCGTGCAGACGATCCGGCGCGCGATGAGGCCCGCGATCTGCTTGACGGCGAACTGGAACTGATTACCGTCAAATTCGATCAGGTGAGATTCATTTTCCTCCGCCGCTTCCGGTGACTGAGCGTTGTGAAACGCTCCTTCCCGGTACGTCATCTTCCGGACGGACGCCTGTTCCGGACATCGGTTGACGTGCACGTCGAAGATTGACAGAAAGATACCAATCCGCAAGCATGGAGCTTCCATTGGAGAATCCTCGATTCGTTTTACGTCCGCCACCGTTCCGTCGGCGGGGGAAACCAGAATGTTGCTCTCGTCCGGTATCGTTCGGTCGGGGTCCCGGAAGAAGTATAGCGAGAAAAGAAAAAAAATCGCCGGTACGGGAGCGAGGTACGGAAGATACCGTATCGATATCGCCAGCAGCACGGCACAGACAATTCCGATGATGAACAATTCTTTTGTTCCGTGCCTGGAGAAACCCATTGAACAAAAACGGGGAATTTATCCGATTAGATAGGGTAACATGACCTCCACCTGCATTGCAGGTTCGTAGAGGGGTCTGTCCCGACGAAGATAATTGTACTGGAAACGCACTTTAAAGCAAAATTCGATTGTTTCTTTGACCACCGTACAGGTGTGTGATAGAATTAGATGAAGCAGGCAACTGAACAATCCGGTTCGTCGTCCCGTTCCCATGGGGAATGGGCGGGACGAATGTTTGTTTATGTGCTTCTGTTATTCATCGCCGGGTTTCTTGGTATTACGTACTGGAACGCTCGGAGGCAACGGGACGATCTCCGGCATCAATACGAGCGTTATCGTAAGGAACTGCGTGAGGTCCGCCGTTCGAACCGGGTGCTTGCTGAAAAAAACCGGCGTCTCAAACAGGATCCACAGGCTATTGAACGAATTTTGCGGGAAGAATACCACCTTCTCCGGCCGGATGAATATCGCATCATAAGTGATCGATAACCTCGCAAGATTCGGTGGACCTGTCAGGGGACTGCTGACCTTCAACCGGTTCACGTGGATTTGATCATCATTTAACAAGGAGTGAAAGATGAAACGCCTTCTCTTCGTGTCCTTTTTGTTTCTGATTTTTGCTCTTCCCCGTCCCGCTGTTGGACAGGAGGATTCCAGTTCATACTCCTTTGAACCGGCCTTTCAGGAAGAGGAAAAGTGGATTGTTACCTACCAGAGTCAGTTTTCATGCCGGTTTCAGATCTACACGCAGGGGAAACAGATGGCGGAGGAAACGGTAAAGAAAGTTCAGAACCGGAAATACACGAAGACCTTTCATAAGATCGAAGGCAACCGGCCCGTGAAGGTGGAGCATTTTTACGTCGTGGCGAACGAGAAGACGAAAAAGGGAAGCGACGATAACCAGTCCACGACAAAACTTCCGGAACAGGGAGCTCAAGTGATGTTCAACTGGAACAGCGAGTCCGGCAAGTATGAGACGACGAACACCAGTCACGACCTGTCAAAAGAAGCTAAGGAACGGGTTACGGCCCGGGAGCTTTATGAACTCTTTCTTCCGTCGAAAAAAGTGTCGGTTGGAGGCGATCCCTGGAAACCCAGCGTGAGCAAACCTCTGGCGGTTTTGTTTTCCACTGACGACAAAGAGGGTTCGCCCTCCCTCATGCCGGAACTGGAGACGTTTGCCTGTGAGCTTTCGAACATCCGTTCCCGAAATGATCGAAAAATTGGCGTGATCGACATTCTGATGAAAACGAAGGAATCATCCCGGAACAGTGACGACCTCTTCGCTCGGATACACGGCCAGTTGCTGTTCGACCTGAACCGTCAGAAGCCGATCAGGCTAACGCTTTCTTCGCGGCCCGTCGGCATTTCCTTCCGTCGCGACATTCAGGACGGTGAACTCCGGGTGAACGACATGGGCCTGTTCATTAATATTCAGTACGACACCAGCGGAGAAAACACCCTCGAGGAGCCCGAAAAGAAAAAGAACGAAGGGGCGGAAGAAAAAAGTGAACAAGGTTCAAATGTCAACTCCGGATCTGATTCCGGCGGGAACGGTAAGTGATCAGTTAGCACCCGCGTTCGCGACACATGAAAAAAGGGGAAGCAACATTACCTCTTCACGGAGGCAAGGCCCCTCGCTGGTTGTTCAAACGAATGACTCGCCTGGCCCGGGGCGTCGGACTTGCCATTATTGAGGAGTACGGGCCTCGCACCCTCCTGGAACGTCTCGCGAATCCACACTGGTTTCAGGCCTTCGGCTGTGCACTCGGGTTTGACTGGCACTCCAGCGGCCTCACGACCACCACCTGTGGGGCCCTAAAAGAAGGTCTTTCCGGACATGAAAAGAGCACGGGCCTGTACATCTGCGGGGGAAAAGGCAAACAGTCCCGCCGGACGCCGGACGAGATTTTCGAACACTGCCGGTCAGAAGGAAAACAGGCGACGGATCTGGTCTACGCCAGTCGCATGTCAGCCAAAGTGGACAGTGCTGCAGTGCAGGACGGATACCGAATTTACCATCATAATTTCATTTTTCTCGAGGACGGAACATGGGGGGTGATTCAGCAGGGCATGAACGACGACACCGGAAAAGCCCGACGGTATCACTGGTTGTCCGACGACGTGGATGACTTCGTGCTCGATCCACAATCCGCGGTCTGTTCCGAGCAGCGGCACCAGCAGGTCCTGAATCTTGTTTCCGAGGACAGCGAGGAAACGCGAGAAGCGTCGTCCGATCTGGTATCCGAGAAACCGGAGCGGCTGGTCACCGAATTGATTAAAGTGGAGTTTCCGGATCGCCATCAAATCACCCGCGCCGATATCCATCCGGACCGTCTGAAACAAACCTTGACCGCCGCCTATGAGAATCAGCCCGACAACTTCGAGGAACTCCTGGGCACGCAGGGGGTCGGTCCGAAAACCCTGCGAGCCCTGTCACTGCTCGCCGATATCATTCACGGGAATCCTCCGGACTTTGAGGACCCCGCCCGTTACAGCTTCGCGCACGGCGGGAAAGACGGAACCCCGTACCCCGTCGACCGCTCGACCTACGACCACAGCATTCAATTTCTTGAAGAAATGATCAACCGGTCCGACGTGGAATACACCGACAAAAAGAAGGCTTTAAAAAAGCTGGCAAACTTGAAAGGAAAAGATTAAACGGGCGTATTTTCTCACTGCAGTGCATCTTCAAGCCGAAAACAAGTCGCCCTCGGTTGAAATGGCCGACTCACGGCGGTACAATAATTACATTCGATAAGAATCATTCCTGGAGATGCCAACGATGTTTCCGGTTTGTCCGGAAAACTCGGTTGAGCAACATCTTTCCCTGAAAGGTTGATCCCATCCGGTGCCTTCCGTGTCTGGATCTTCGTGCCAGGGTTCGATCCAGTGAGTGGTTTGTTGTTTTGTTTACTTTTGCTTTTTATGCACAGGAGTACTACTTGTACCATGGCAACAGGAAAAGTGAAGTGGTTTAGTGATGATAAGGGATATGGTTTCATCGAACCGGAAGATGGTGGTGAAGATGTGTTCGTTCACCATTCCGACATTCAGGGAACCGGTTTCAAAACCCTGAGTGAAGGCGAAGCGGTCGAATTCGAAACCGAACAGGGAGATCAGGGTCCCAAAGCAACGAACGTCCGCACGACCACCTGACAAAAATTGAAAACTGACGTTCAGTATGGAGATAAACCGGTTTTGGCCGGTTTATCTCCTTTTTTTATTGGGATGATCGCGACTTCTCCCCGGTGAATGGACGGGAAATGATTCCGAAGGGAGCAAAATGAAATTCTTAAATACCCGCTCTCTTGAGGAGGGCTGTGCTTAAGGGGACGATGACCCGGAGGACTACTTGAGTGATTTCAGGTATGACATCACGTCGCGAAGTTCTTGCTTGCTCAGCACGTTGCCCATGGGAGGCATGCCCGACGAGTTTGTTTCCGTTCGAGATTTGACGTTTTCTTTTTTGATGGTCACCGTTTTGCCACTGGTCGTTCCAATCGTCAGTTTCTCGTCGGTTTCATTCTGCACGGTGCCGGCGACCGTCCGGTTATCGTTCAGTTGAACCGTCACCATTTTAAATCCTTTCGCGATTTCCGCGCTGGGGCGTATCAGGGATTCAAGCAGATATTCCGGGCTCTTGCGGGATCCAATATCCGACAGGTCGGGACCGGCCTTCCCGCCCGTGCCGTTCACCTGATGGCAGCGCATGCACTGGGCCGAGTTGTGGTTCTTGAAAAGGTTCCGTCCGCGGTTCGGGTCTCCTCCTTCCAGCGCAACCCGATATTCGGCGAGCGGGTCATTGTCGGGAAGACTGGATTCATAGGTTTTAACTCGGTCCTGAACCGCTTTGGAATCACGTTTCCGGGCCGCCTGCAGCAGGTCCAGTTGTACCGCGGCATCGACGTTTCCGGCGTTTAATTTTTCCATCCAGGTGGCGAGCACGGCGTCCGCGCTCTCGTGATCCATGGAACCGAGCGTATCGAACGCTTTCTGTCGTTCACGCAGGGTACCATTTTTTAACGCGTCACGAAGGGAAGCAACCGCCTTCCCGGGATCTCGCTCTGCCAGCACATCGCGAGCGGCTGCACGAAGGGCGGGCTCCTCCGACGACAGAACGGTCTCGATCAGGGAGGAGATGTTCTCGTAATCGCTGCCGGAGAGGTATCGAAGAGCTTCCACCCGTGTCGGGACCGCTCGATCGGCGTTCTTGACGATGTCGACGAAGGGCTGAACGTCTGATTTG
Organism: uncultured Planctomycetia bacterium; assembly: GCA_964606115.1. GTDB lineage: Bacteria > Planctomycetota > MHYJ01 > CAYXQY01 > CAYXQY01 > CAYXQY01. The sequence continues at coordinate 12,303 of CAZSFH010000030.1, forward strand.
AGGTTGTACGCCGATGCAAGTTCGGTCACCGCTTTCTGAACCTTTCCGGAAGATCGGGAGAGCAGGCGGGGAAGCTTCGCGGTCAGTACGGGTTTGACGGTTTCCCGTTTGACGCTGTCAAGCGGCCAGTACCGACCCAGCACCCGTTCGCGCGGCTGGGGATCGGCCCAGTTTTTGAGAAGGTTGAGGGCTTCGATTCGAAGGGTGGGTCGGACCTTCTGATTTGCGGCGAACGTCGCTACCCTGCGGACGTATTTAGGTTTTCGAAGCTGCAGGCAGGCGTTCATGGCACGCCGGAGCAGTGCGTCGAGGTGAAGGACGGGTTCGTCGTTTTGTCCGTATTTCTGTTCCAGCCAGGCATCCGTCTTGTTCAGCATGGAGGCGAGTTCAGGTTTCGCTTTTTTGATTTTGAGGTCGTAAATTGCTCGAGCGGCACCGGCGGCAATGCTCAGTTGATCGTCCGTCAGAAATTGGGCGACGGCCGGTGATTGTTTTCGGCGAAGGGCCAGCATGGCCGCTCGTCGAACGGCGACGGACGGATGGTCTCTGTAGGATAGAAGGGTGTCCGTCGAGGAATGTTTTAGCACCATCACACCGGCGTGACGAAGGTAGGCGTCCCGGTCGTCGTTCTGTTCGATCATCCGAATCACCGGATCGATATCTCCGGGGGCGCCGAGGTCGGCAAGGGCCTGGGCGGATAAGAATCGGACCCGTTTCGAGGAATCCTGGAGGTTCGCCGTGAGCGCTTTGACAGCATCATTAAACCCGGCCTCCCCTATCACACGGGCGGTCTGTCCGCGGAGTTTCGGGTTATCGTGGGAGAGCAATGGTTCGAGCTCACTCAGGACCGAGGCGTCGGACCGCCGGCCCACAATACCGACTCCCCAGACGCCGTGCAATCGGGTGATCAAGCTGTTTTCGTCCGATAGTGCCGTTTTCCTGAGCTTCTTGAGGCCTTTTGGTCCCTTTTCGGTCAGGGCGAGTTGAGCACGGAGCCGCACGCGGCGATCGGGATGTTCCAGCAGCTCCCGGAGTTTATCGGGGGACCGCTGATGGAACCCATTTCGAAACAGCTCCTCGACCTCGGCGACGGTGTTTTGATCCCCGGAGTTCGGGTAAGAGAGTGCGAAAATTCGTCCCCGTCCAGTTCCCTCCCAGCTACTGATCCAGTCCGAGACGTAAAGGCGACCGTCGTAACCAAAGCCCACGTCCGTCGCAAGCAGGCCTTTCAGAGTCAAGGTTGGATTCTCCATCTCAAAGTGGGCGCCGTCTGTCTCAACCTTGAAGGAACGGACCCCGCTGATGGAAGCTGAAGCCCCTTTGAAGTCCGCGACGAAAAACCGGTTCTGAAAACGAGAACCAAACCCGGTTCCCGGATAGTATGTGAATCCGGCGGGGCCGCTCGTGATGTGATCGATCGGCGGCACGATCCAGGCCGGCTGTTTTTCGGTGTCCGCCTTCCAGAGGTTTTCCTCCTGCCAGGAACCGCGTGCGTTGTAGAATCCGTCTCCCATGCTCTGGAAGGACATCATCCAGCCGCTGTCCCCGCCGTCGACAATGTAAACCAGCCGGGACTGATCCCTGGCGTCCGAGTTGTTATCGACGGAAAAGAGATTTCCAAATTTGTCGAACGCCAGCTCCTGGGGATTTCGCAGTCCCTGGTGGACCACTTCAAGGTTCGAGCCGTCCGGTTCACAGCGAAACACCGCGCCGCGGCCCACGTCCATTACGTCTTTGAGCCGTCCTTCCTTTGTCTCGACGTTGTAGCCCCGATCCCCGATCGAAAAGTAAATGCGTCCATCCGGTCCGAGGGTCGGACCGTGCAGGTCGTGGCCGAGAAGCGAACTCCGCGGGCCGAATCCACTGTGTAATTTCTTCCGAATGTCCGCGGTTCCGTCCTTGTTCTCGTCCTTTAATAACCACAGGTGGGGAATGTTGGTAAAATAAAACCGGTCGCCGTAAGCAAGAATCCCGGCGGCGAGGCCGTGCAGGATGCCATTGAATTCTCCGGCAAAAATGTTTGACCACTCCGCCTGCCCGTCCTCGTCCGGGTCGATCAGCCGTCGAACCTGATCCGCGTGTCGGGTGTACCAGTCCATGTCATGTTTCCCTTCCGGCCGATCGGCCCATTTTTTGAACTTCTCCAGTCGATCCTCCACGGTGGTGGCCGCCAGGTCGTCCAGGAGCCAGTAGGGATGATCCCGGTTGTCGGTTACCCCGTTGTTAAACCGGTACGTTTCCACGACGTACACGCGGCCCTTCCGGTCGAAATCGAACGCCACCGGGTTGCCCAGAAGCGGCTCCGTCGCGTACGCCTGGATCTCAAACTCCCCGGGAAAATCGAACTGTTTCATGTCGCTGACTGCCTGTTCCGCCGGTTTTTCCGTGTGCTCGATCTTCTCCTGGTCAAGATGGTTGAGAGGAACGGTTTGACATCCAGCAAGGATCAATACGAAAAGAAAAATACACCAGGGGACCTGCTTATTCGAAATCATCGTAAACGAGTGTCGAAAAGAAGGAAGCGGAATGGACGATGAACAATCTAAAAGCGGGAGCGGGCGAAACCACGATCTCAAAATGTACACGAAATGGAAGCTCGTTTCAATATCTGGCCGGCACTGGAAAACGAGTTTCATGCCCGTTTATGATGGACACGCTCCCGATAAAGTCGCTCTCAAGTGTGTCATACGTTTCATGTTACCCCAACAAACAATGTTCTCTGATTGGAACGGATCCTTCAAAAGCTGTTCGAGGGTTTTCTTGCTCACCGGCGTGATGCTTATTGTCTTTTCATTTGTCCGGTGTTCCACGCAAACCGCTTCGAAAACACAAACCGCCCAGCAGGAGGAATTTTCCTTTCCCACCAGCAACACCGACGGGGCAAACGTGGCGTTCACAAGCGTGCCGGACCTGTTCAACTGGAACATCGCGTACCCCCAATCGGGCTGGGAAGAGGCGATGGACTGGTTTCTCGGCGGTATGAAAAAAGAAGGCCCGGCTTTTATGCTGAACGCCGGCGATATCATGGACGCCCGCTGGTGGAACAATGCCGAACAGATTCGAGAGCAGACCCGAAAATACTGGGGCGGCTTCAAGAAACGCTTCAACGACAAAAACATCGATATCTATATTGCGCCGGGCGACCACGAGTACGGGGATGACCAGGGACTTCAGATGCCCGAACTGACCCCGGTGTTCGCAAAGCAGTTTTCAAAGATCTTCGACATGCCCGGCAACGGGCCCGAAAATCACAAGGGACGGGCGTATTTCTTTGAAAAACAGAACCTTGCCGTCATCTCCCTCGACACGTTCGAACAAACGGGTGACCGCCTGTCGATGACCGTGGGAAAGAAGCAGCTGTCGTGGCTCAACCGGACCTTGCAGTCATTCGGCGACAAAGATTTTGTGATCGTCCAGGGTCATGTACCGGTGCTGGGACCGGTCCGGAGTAAAAACTCCAGCGCGAACATGCTGGAAAAGGGAGCGGACAGCAAATTATGGGGTACGCTCGTCAAACATGACGTCGACCTGTACCTGTGCGGTGAACACCATCGCATCACGGTGCTCAAACAGGACGGAATCTGGCAGATCGTCCACGGGGCGCTGTGGGGAACCCAGAACGACGTCAACTACCTTCGGGGCCTGGTGTATGACGATCGTCTCCGTATTGAACTATTCCGGTTTCCGGTCCGTTACGAAGGATGGTTCATCGGACATCATCCTCACCGCGGGAAAAAAAACCGGCCGAGGGAGAAGGTCATCATCCCGGAGAAGGTCCGAAAGAACGGCCCCAACCGGATTGGTGTGCTGGAGATCCAGACCTCGAAGGACGGAAATACGACGACCACGGCCACCGGCGTGTTTTCCGGCAAAAATGAAGAAAGATGACCTGAAGACGAAGCGTGGGCCGAACAAGGAAACACACATTTCTTCCAGGGAGGCCAGCAGAGACGGAGGGGGGGCAGGAGACGGCTGATCTTCATCTCCGGCTCCGTTCCCTTCAACCGCTCATTTCCGGAAACCAAAAAAACGATCTTTCCGAGAACGGAGTCCAGAGCGATCGATGAAGGGGAGGTTTTTCATCGTATGGCCCCTCCCTGACGGTGGAGGCTCTTTTCGGGGGCTCCGGATGGCGGCGCTTCAGAATGTTCCTTTTCCCTGGTGAGGTACAGGGACCTCATCTCACTTCAATTTGAACCCGTGAATGAGTCCCGTTCTTTGTTCAGGACTTAGTCAAGCAACTTGACCTGAATATTCCGGAATTCAATTTTCATGGGAGAGCCTCCCTTCATCTGAAGGGCAATCAACCCCTTTTTCGGGGGATCTTCCCGTCCGTCGATCACTTCCGTAATTTTATGATCGTTAATGTAGTAGGTGAGGTGGTTTCCGTCGGCCACGATGCGGTAGGTATTCCAGGATTTTGGATAGAAATCATCCAGAAATTCATTGTCCGGCGGACCGATTTTGCCGATGTTTTTGACCATGCCGAACCGTGTCAGCTTCACTTTGTTGCCGCGCCGGGCGATCAGGCCTTTTCCTCCTTCTTCAAAACAGGCACCGAGCCATCCTCCCCCTTTATCAATGTCGGCCTGATAGCCTTTGACCGGCGGCCCGTAACCGTCGTTTTTCTCACTCCGAAACTGAATGCCCCCGTTGTAATTATGAATTTTAAATTCCAGCTTCAACTCAAAATCAGCCGGCTTCGCACCGATCCAGATCAGAAACTGATCGTCCGTCGGTGTATTGTCCTTCGTCGAGTGCCCCACGATCACCCCGTCTTCCACGGACCATAGCTTCTTGTTTCCCTCCCAGCCGGCCAGGTTTTCTCCGTTAAAAATAGACGTGAATTGACCCGCGCTCAGCTCAACGGATGATTTCGAGGACGATTGCTGCTCGTTGCTCTTCTGTTTCTTCGTTTCGGACGTGGACGAACAACCTGCAATCAGGAACGACGTACAAAGCGTGATAACGAACAGACCGATCAGTTTTCGAAACATCGGTAACCCCTCTTAATCGTAGAGAAAAAATGGTCCTTCTCACGACGAGTCCGCGCGTTCGCGGAAGGCACGACAATAGACGGATATTCCACTGATTCATGTAATATCTTAAGGAACCGTCGCGGGAAAACAAGGTTCAATCCAGCTCCACGCCGTCGATCGTCCGCCCGCGAAAATCCAGGACAAACTGGTCCGGAAAAAAATGACGCCACCCGTCCATGTCGCTCAGGTCCACGTCGTCGACCACGATGTACGCCGTCGCATCCCGGTGAAGTTTCTCGGCCAGACGAACACGTTCCCGCCGCGCGGGCATAAATACGTGCCGGCGGTTTTGATCGAGGTTTTGATCGTCGCCCAGTTCCGACTGCATCTCCTCCACACCGGGAATCTCCGCTTCCTCTTTCAGCCGCTGGTTTCCGATGGCGTACACCGGATGCACCGTCTCGTGGGCCAGCTTGCGAACCCACGCCAGCGGCACCGGTCCGCCGTGACTGGTGTTCACCGTTCGATCGCGATCAAAACAGAACACGATCCGTTCGACCTCACCATGTGCATTGGAGTTACTCATTGTTTCGTCCTCCGGTGCGAATCCAGTTCAGCCGGTCGCGAATCCATTTTGCCTCGGGAAACCCGTGTTCGCCGTACTGTTTTTGCAGTTTTTCGTACCGTGTCACCGGATCGAGTCCGGTCACGTGCTGCAGCTTCCGCAGGCAGACCGGACAGAGCCGAAGGGGGTGGGCGTCACTTTCCCGGAGATGATTGCTTCCGTTCATCACGCAGTGGTAATAGATGCAGTGCTTGAGGCCGAACATGTGAGCCGTTTCGTGAACGAGTACCTTGAGGCTTCGCCTGAAGAGGGTTTTTCGGGCGGCGTCGGTCCGTTCGTTTCCGTAAAGCGCCGGGTCGTAGCGGGCGAAGCTGAACACCCCGACCCGATGGGACCGGGAGGCCTGACCGAACACGAAGTTCCAGGAAGGCTTCGGATAAAGGTCCACCATCGTCACGGCAAGCACACAGAAAGCGTTTTCGGGCCGGTGTTTGTTGAGATATGACAGGACGTCTCCCGTCAGCAGCTGCCTGTGATCACCCCCGGGGGCCGTCCGGGTGGCGGGGTCGACGGCCTCTACGGATACGGGGGATTGAAGCTGGACCGGCAGGCCAAAAAATACCGATGCCCTGTTTTTTAGTTTTGTTAAGGACGGGCTGCGACGATTCTCGAACGTGCCGATG
>CAZSFH010000031.1:0-17724 GCA_964606115.1 uncultured Planctomycetia bacterium
GACGGGTTTAGGACGAGAAGTGACGCCGCAGACGGCCCGTTTACGAAGAACCCGATTTTGGGCATCTTTATTTCGGCGAATCTCTGTGTCATTTTTCGTCAACAATGCACTTTTTCGGCATTGCTTCCTCAAAATTCCGTGACCTTCACCGAAATAAAGATGCTGAGGTTGCGGATTTCTCGCGTTGTCATGCTAACCCTTGATGAAATAAATCAACTCGAGGGAGAAATTTTCTCGTTGTCATGCATGAGCGGGGATTGTAAAATGATGACTGGGGTCGGGGGCGCCGAAACAGATCTCATTTCCGTTAGAAGTTATTTTATGGGACGTCGAAAATCAATTTTTCTCCTTCTTCTGGTCACGTTCACGACGTCTTCCTGTCACGCCGGCTACATGCTCGACCAGGGCGTTGACTTCATCGGTTTGATGAACGACCGGGTCCCGATCGAAGACGTTCGATCGGATCCCAACTATCCTGACAGCGTTCGGAAGAAACTGGCGTATATTCAGCACGCCCGTTCCTTTGCCGGCAACGACCTGGGGTTGCGGGTTACGGACCAGTACACGACGTTTGTTCCTCTGGAGAGAAACGCCGTTTCATGGAACATTACGGCGTCCCCGTGGAACCATGTTCGCCCATTGACGTGGTCGTTCCCTCTCGTTGGATCGTTTCCTTACCTCGGATTCTTCGAAAAGAGCGAGGCCCTTGCATACCGGGATGAACTGGTATCGGAAGGGTATGACGTGTACTTGAGACCCGTGTCCGCCTTCTCAACCCTCGGCTGGTTCAGTGACCCCGTGTATTCTCCGATGCTGGACCAGCCCGAATCAGTTCTCGTGGAAACCGTTATTCACGAACTCCTGCATGCAAATGTGTTCTTCCACGACAACGTCCACCTGAGCGAGTCCGTGGCGAGTCAAATTGGTCAACTTGCCACACTGGCCTATCTGAAGAAACGGTATGGAAAAGACGCCTCGATCGTTTCTTGGACGAAGCAGTACCACCGGGACCTGGATCGTGTGAACCGTTTTTTCCTCGACCTGCGGGATCGGCTTCAATCCCTTTACGAATCCAACCTGCCCGAGGATCGCATGAAAGAACGAAAGAAAAACATCTTCCGACGGGCGAAGCGAGACTTTTCGAACCTTACTGATCGTTTGAAAACCGGAGGATGGGATCACCTGCTTTCAAAAGATTGGAACAACGCGTTCGTCTCCGCTCAGGCCGTCTACTCCAGACACACGGAACTCATCAAAAAGCTCTGGAAAAAACACTTTCAGAAGGATCTGCGCGCAACCATCAAGTTTCTCAAATCCGTCTCCGATAATCCGGAACCGGTAAAAGCAATTCAAAGGAAAATCTCCGGCGGACGTCCTTGAGATTCGGGTTGCCCTGAGCGCGCCCGTCGCAGGATCAGGAACGAGGAAACCGAACGTGAAACCTTACGCATCGGGTGGACGTCGGGTTTCTTCGTAAAGATCTTCGTACTTCGGTACCACAAGCTGCTTTGAAAAGTTTTCCTCAACTCTTTGCCTCGCGGCCCTGCGCATCTCCTCCAGTTTCTTTCGATTTTGAAACTGCTCTGCCACCTGCTCGGCACCTTCCATGAGTTCCCCCTCCCCGAAATGAAACCCCTCCGTGCCGCCTCGTACCAGTTCCCGGATCCCCCCAACGGCAAAGTTCAGTACAGGTACACCGCAGGACATGGCTTCGAGCGCCGACATGCTGAAACTCTCACGCTCGGAGGTTACCACGAGGAAGTCCGCGGCCGCAAGATAGGATTGAATATCTTCCACCGGATCAAGCCACGTTGCATGTTCCCTCATATGAAATTCCCCGATCATCCCCTTGACCCGCTCTCGCTCCGGTCCGTCCCCGATCATCAGCAAGTGTGCCTGCTGTCCGCTCTCCCTCATGTGTCGAAGCAGCCTTACCATGTTTTCAGATCGTTTGATCGAACGATAATTTGAAACATGGGCCAGCAGACAACTTTCCTCGGAGCAATAGGAAGATTTTGCTTTTTCTCGCTGATCTTCGGAAAAAGGCTGAAACTCGTCGATATCGACGAAATTTGGGATTATATTTATCTCTTCTAATGAGCCAAAGATGCGTTGGGCTTCCTCCTTCAGAAACGCCGACACGGCGGTGATAGAGGTTGATCGATCAAGAGATGATCGAACGATTTCATAATGACACGGCTGGTCTTCCCCCAGGAAGATATCGGTTCCGTGCAGCGTCGTCATGATCGGAACGTTCGGTTTCTCCACTACATCCCCGGCAAGGTACGCCGAAAGTGCGTGCGGAAACGCGTAATGCGCGTGCACGAGGTCAATCTCCTTCTCCTCAAGCACATTACGTAACGTACATGCAGCGGCCATCCCGTACGACGCGTCCGGGAACAGGTCATACCTCGGGACATTCACCCGGTGGAACTCAAGTCTTTCCTGTTCCTCCTTGAGCCGAATCGGTTTCTCTGCTGCGACGAGATGAATTTGGTGACCTCGCTCGGCCATAGCAATAGCGAGTTCCGTCGCCACGACACCGCTACCTCCGGCCGTCGGATAACAAATGGTTGCGATATTCATAAATACAAAACGTTTTTACGAAAACCGAACCATATGAATTCAGATCGATCTGAAGGTGAATCCTGCCATGACAATGCCCTCATACTTCTGGATCAATGCCGGAAGTGGCGCTGTCCCGTCATTAACATGGTCACTCCCGCGTCCCTTGCCGCTTCAATGACAGCGTCGTCGTTGACGGATCCACCCGGCTGGACGACAGCTTCAATACCAGCTTCAATACCCACTTCCAGTGCATCGGGAAACGGGAAGAAGGCATCCGACGCCATCACTCCCCCCGCAGCTTGTCCATTGGCTTTTCGAGCTGCAATTTTCGCTGAATCCACTCGACTTGGTTGTCCGGCTCCCACCCCGGCAACCTTCCAATCCCGCGCAAGAACGATGGCATTTGAACGGACGTGTTTACAAACTTTCCAGGCGAATTCGAGTCTTTTTTTGAGATTCTCTGTCATCTTTCCGCTGACTACCTCAAGCTCATCCTCCTCCCAGATCGTTCCGTCCTGTTGCTGGAGAAGGTATCCCCCCGAAAGTGTTCGAACTTCGATTTCCTCGACGTATTTTCGCGCGTCCTGAATTTCGTTGACAGGAACCAGACGAACACGGGACCCCCATCCCGGGCCCTCCTCAAAAATCTCCGCTACGCCTTTTTCGAACGAAGGCGCAACGATACCTTCAATATAATAATCATCCGACGCTAAATGCTCTGCAACATCGACTGTCACGGTCGTATTAAATCCCACAATACTTCCGAACGCTGATACGGGATCCCCCTCATGAGCCTGTCGGAAAGCCGCTTCCGACCGATCTGCAATGGCCGCTCCACAGGGGATCATATGCTTCATCACCGCACAGGCCGGTTTCCCCGAATCAAACTCGCCGAGGAGACGGTACGCCGCATCCATATCAAGCATGTTATTGTACGAAAGCTCCTTTCCATGAATGGATCGTGCGGATCCAGCAAATCCTTCGCTCGGCTCCATGCTAAGAAACAATCCAGCTTCCTGATGTGGATTTTCACCGTATCGGAGCTCTCTGCTTCGATCCAGATTAATCCGGACATTGTCCTCAATGAGCGTCGCAGTGTCTTTTCCCTCCTGTCGGGTCAGTTCGCCATGAATCGTATTGTCATATTTGGACGTCCGCTGGAAAGCAGTCGCCGCGAGTTGTTTCCGGAACGTCGGCGATAGTTCTCCTTCATTTGTCTCAAGCTCACTGATCACTCCATTGTACTGTGACGGATCAGAGACCGCCGCAACGGAGGAATAATTTTTCGCTGCGGATCGTAAGAGCGTGGGTCCTCCGATATCCACCTCTCCCATTAATTCTTGACCCTTTGCACCCGAGGATGCAGCTTCCTCGAACTCGTAAAGGTTCACCACGACCATGTCAATTGGTTTCAAACCCTGTTCTTTTAATTCCTTCATTTGACCGGAATCTTCTCGTTTTGCAAGGATTCCGCCGTGCACGGCGGGATGTAGTGTTTTTACCCGACCACCGAGCATTTCGGGTGATCCGGTCCATTCCTCGATTGGTATGACCTCGACTCCATTCTCGCGGAGTACGTTTCCCGTACCACCAGTCGAGATGATGCGGTACTGAAAGTTTTGGAGCTTTTCCACAAATTGCACCAGGCCCGTTTTATCGGTTACACTGACAATTGCGTATCGTTCAGTCATATCATGTATCCATGAGAAAATTCATCATTTGCGATGATGTCTCGAGTCGTTCCGACGCACGGTAAAGAAGGTTTTCGAACAACTTGACGGCGTCTACGGAGCCATCTTTCATCTTTGATGTTAACGCTTCTGAATCAATCTGGATCAACTCCGTATCCGATCCATCTGATGCCAGAGCGGTCCCGGCACGCGGATATTGACCGAGCGCTGAGAGGGCGCCGAAAAGCTGTCCTTCCAGAATGTTCGCCGTTGGTTCCGGGATTCGTTTCGCAGGTTGTTTTACGATGATCTCTCCTTTCTTCACAAGATAGAACGACGTTGACCGTTCGCCTCTCTGGTAAAGAACATCTCCGGCTTCAAGGATAATCTGATTAGCACAATCCCGAACCTGTTCAAGTTCTTCGTCACTGAACGTCCGAAAAATAGAACAGCTGCGAATCAGATTACCTACTTGCTGGACTTCGGATGACATGGAAATGAAGCCAATCCTGAACGAAATAAGATGCCAAAAAGCCGAGCTCGATCCCATCGAAAAGGAAAAGGTTATTCAAAATTATACCTTATGATAACCACATTTTCCACAGTTTCGACATGACAAATTGCCAGGGTAAAAGAAGATGGAGGAACGTGTTCAAATTGTTGAAAAGTTTTGACAGAGTTCTGACAATGGATCACACTGGAAAAACCACCGAACTTGGACCTCAACCCTAAAGAAAACCATACTTTTAGCAACAACGTAACGAATACTTCAACATTCTAACGGTCTTATTGCTCCTATTACGCTTTTAAAAGTTTATTTAAACAAACGAAACACCCATGTCTGAATCAATCACCATTGATGGACACTGTGATTCCATTCAGAACTGGAAAAATTCTTCTTTTTCTGTTTCCGGACCGGCTGATTCAGGACACCAGGACATTGACCGAATGAAAAAAGGGAAACTTGATGCACAATTCTTTGCTTGTTGGATACATCCTGATAAAAAAGAACAATATTCAAATTTTATATACAAAATTCTTGATTCCATGCGTCGCATTGCTGACAATCACCGTCAATTGCTTCAGGTTACTTCCTCTGCCAGAGAAATTCGAGAAAACAAAAGGAAAAATAGAATTTCGATCATACCCTGTGTCGAAGGAGGCTATGCCATCGAAAACCGTCTGTTTCATTTACGAAACTTTGCACGATTGGGGGTTCGGTACATGACTCTGGCATGGATGAACAATCACCGGTGGGCAGGGGGCTCATGGAATCAAACACCTGAGAAAGGACTTACGTCATTCGGCCGGAAAGTCATTCAGGAAATGAATCGTTGGGGAATCCTTGTGGATCTTTCCCACGCATCAATTTCGACGTTCTGGGATGCAATAGAGGAATCAAGCGTCCCCGTAATTGCTTCACATTCCTGCTGTCGAGCTCTGAATGACCATCACCGAAATCTTACGGATGAGCAGCTGGAAGCTATTGCGGACTCAGGAGGGGTCGTCGGCATCTGTTTCTACCCGGCGTACCTGGATGAACACTATGCACATGAGCTTCGTTCATACCGCGAAAAACAGGAATCGGATGATTGGCTCTGTTCCCTCCCGACAGAAAAACGGCCGGATGTTCCACTTCAACGGCTGGTCGATCACATCGAATACGCTGTGGAGAAGGCTGGTATTGATCATGTTGGTCTGGGGTCGGATTTTGATGGTGTGAATGATCTACCGGGTGAAATGTCCGGGTGTGATGATCTTCCTTTTTTAAAGAAGCTGTTGAAGAAGCGTGGTTTTGAGAAGTCCGAGATTCGACAGATCTTCGGAGAAAATTTTCTGCGTGTCCTTCAGGAAGCAGAGACCGCGGCTACCAGAGGGAGGTTCTCCAGATGAGCGAAGAAGTTCACTTCCCGGAAACACTCACAAGCTTTGTCATTGAACGCGCACTGCGGCAATCGGGATTAGCGGAAGGAGGCAAGCCAGGATCGCTTGTGTTCAGGTTGGACAGCGTTGAATTTGCTGATCCGGCAGGAATGGTCTCCCTCCTCGAACTTCTCCGATTTTTTTCTTCCCTCCAGGTTTCCGTGGACGTGACGCCACCGAAAGAAAAACCGTTTTCATACATGAACCGTATGGGGTTCTGGCAGGAGGCACGGAGACTTCCAGGTCACAGTGTACCAAAACCGGAAGCGCGTGAATCAAGATCTTCAGACGTTCTTCTGGAAATTACCGGAATTCGGGAAAGCGGAGATGTTCATCGAGTACTGGATGGCGTTCGAAATCGGGCGAAATCGATCCTTTTTAATCACCTGAATTACGCCAGGACTGAACTCGACCGCTTTCTAACATCGCTGTCGGAAATTTGTCAGAACATTCTTGAACACAGTGGAGATCACGGATACGTTGCGGTGCAGAAGTACAGGTATCGGGATACACTTGGAAAGAATGTCGTGAAGATGATCGTGTCCGATCTCGGAAAAGGAATGAAATCGTCGTTGAGTAATCGTCTTAAAGATCAATTTGGAGAGGACTGGACGGATCGAAAGGCGATCAAACAAGCTCTGTTTAAGAGTGTTTCAAGGTTTGACGATGAAGGAAGAGGACACGGACTCGCATCAGTTCGGGATTCCACGGAGCACTGGAATGGATTGCTCACCATTCGTTCAGGCACGGCCCGGGTGTCGATGGTTCCGGATTGGTCAAACAGACAGGAACTGAGGAAAAACCTTCCGCACTTTCCGGGGACACAGGTTATGCTGATGTTACCGGAAAAAGAAAAAGTAACCCCGGAACAAAAATCGCTGTTTGGAAACGAGTAGGCTTTTTACATTTCCCAGGACCGGACATGGGTCCGGGAACCAGGTCTGATTACATATACATTCCGCCGTCCACGACCAGGACCTGTCCCGTAATATAGGAGGAACGGGGGCCGGATAGAAAAAGAATACTGTCCGCCACGTCCTCCGGTTCCCCGATACGATCAAGGGGCAGGTTATCGGTGAGGTCTGATTTCATTTCCTCGGAGAGATCGTCCGTCATTTCCGTCTTGATATATCCGGGTGCGACGGCGTTCACATTGATGTTCCGAGATCCCAGCTCTCGGGCCATGGATTTTGTAAATCCGGCAATACCGGCTTTGGAGGTGACGTAATTCGATTGCCCGGGATTCCCGCGAAGGCCGACCACGGAACTGACATTGATAATACGTCCGCCTTTTTGTTTCATCATCGGACGATTAACCGCTTTCGTAAAGTGAAATGTGCCACCAAGGTTGACGTCCATCACCTCGTCCCAGTCTTCTTTGTTCATTCGCATCAGTAACCCGTCCCGAGTGATACCAGCGTTATTCACAAGGATGTCAATACGATCGAATCGATCCAGGGTTCGCTCAACAGCTCGCTCAGCCGTTTCTGGGTCCCGAACATCTCCCGGTACGGACAGTGTCTGATCCTCCGACCGTCGGGCGTCTTTGAGTGATTCCTTCAGGGTTTCTTCCGTCCGGGCAACACCGGTAACACAGGTTCCCCGTCGACAGAACGCATTGACCGTCGCCCGTCCGATCCCGGTGGATGCACCGGTGACAAGGGCGACAGCATCCTGGAGATCCGGCGTGTGTTCAGACATCGGTGAGAAGATTCAATTGGAAGAGGTTACCAGCGGTAATAGTTGTTCGGGTTGTACATGTAGTAGAAATCGAATGGACGGAGCGGGGGAAGTTTGCGATATAGATTTCCCTGGTCGTCCTTCCGGATAGCGGATTTGCCCTTTCGTTTTTTAAAGAACATGAGAGAAGGAGACGGGGGTTCCTCGTCCGGTTCTTCCCGGACTCCTGCGTCCTCGATCCGCTCAACGATGTGGTCCACCCAATTGAGTTCTTTCGCTTTCGAGGCAAATTCCTGCCAGTTTCCGTTGGAGTTCTCTTTGTAAAGTCGCTTCCGAAATTCCTCGAGGGTTAAGTCCATTTTTTTCGCGATGGGTGTTGCAAGACGTTTCCACCACTTTTTCATCATCTCAAGCGACTCTTCCGTTTCCGTCAGGCTTCCTCCCATGAACGACTGAATTTCATGATGGAGCAGAACAGCATCGGGAAAGGCGAAGGAACGGTCGGCCAGCGTCGTGATGGCCGCTGCCATGCTGGCTGCACGTTCTTTTACAACCACGTAAACGGGTGCCTCAGTGGATTTCATGGTTTTGAGAATATGCATGCCGGCCATCACCGAACCGCCGGGAGAATCGTTGATTACGATGAAAATAGGATATTTCTCGGACTGGTTGTTAAAGTAGTTGATACGCTTCGACACCCATTTTCCCGTTTCGGCGACGATCGGTCCGTTGAGTTTAATCCGCCGGTCGGTGAGATATAGGACATGGTCCTGCAGTGGTTTCTGAATGTATTTGATTTCCTGGTTGACCTTCTTCTTCCAGTCGGAACGTGTTTTTCGCAGTTCAATATCCGCTTTCATTTGTGAGCGCCTGGAATGAACATCCGCCAGCTTGAGTTTTCGGTCCAGTTTTTCGTTAGTCAGTTTTGATTTTTTATATTTCGCCTCCACCTCTTCAAGGGCAAGCTCCACTTTCTTCTCCTGGAGTTTGAGCTTCAGTTTTGAAAGCTCATCATTTTTCTTAGCTTTTTTCAGATCCAGCTTCGTCGAGAGTTTTTCTTTCTGTTTTTTCAGTTCCTGAAGGGACTTTTTTGCTCTGGTTTCCGCAAGTTCTAACTCTTTCTTGAGGCGGTTTATTTTCGTTGTTAGATTGGAAAGGTCTTTTTCGTTCTGCTTTTTTTTCAGCTCGAGCTGAGCTTCTAGCTTTTTTTTCTTCTGGGTAAGATCGGACAATTTTTCCTTCTGGTTCTGCTCGAGCAGATTAAATTTTGCCTCTTGACGCTTCTGTTTCGCCTTCAGGGAATGAAGTTCGCGGGTCAGCTTTTGATTGTAAAGCTCGTTCTGGAGACGGAGCCGTTCCACTTTCTTTCGGAGAGCCTTGAGTTCCGAATTTTCGGTGGTCTCTTTCGTTTCCGCTGTTCCGTTCTGGGATGACCCGTCGGATGGGGTTTTTTCTTTGTTTTTTGTCTTTCCCTGAGCAAAAGTGGAGGTGCTCATAAACAGGGCGAAAAGGACCAGGAGGACGATATTTGTAAATCGAAGCTGAACCATGGGCGTATGGAAATTAACGATCAAAAAGCAAGGAACGAAAAGAACAGAATAAGTGGAAAGGACCCAGAAGTTCAACTCAAGGGAGGGGATGGATCGTTCAACGGTGAGCTAAATAGGCCTGTCCGAACTGGTGACACGCTTTCGATGAGGCCTCGTCTGAAATGAGGCTCTTCCGGTCGAACTCCTTGCAGAGCAGTCGCTTAGATCTCACGAAGTGCCTCACCCCTGGTTCATGAACAGGAACCCGGGAACGGTGTGTCGAGGAGCGGTCGATTACCGCTCGTCCATGGGAATGTAAGGGGCGGATTCGGGACCGGTGTAGTTGCAGAGGGGGCGGATCAGACGGTTGTCGGCCATCTGCTCAAAAAGGTTCGCCGTCCAGCCTGCAATTCTCGCGCAGGCGAAAATGGGGGTGAAGAGGTCGGAGGGAAGTCCGAGCGCATTGTATACAGTGGCCGAGTAGAAGTCGACGTTCGGGTCGATCCCCTTCTCCTCGATCATTCGTTTTTCAATCTTCTCCTGAATCTTGAAGTACGTCATGTCGCCGTTACGCTGATTCAGCTTTTTGGACCATTCTTTGAGAACCTTGGCCCTTGGATCATACGTATTGTAGACCCGGTGTCCGAAGCCCATAATTCGTTCACGATTTTCAAATTTTCGGTCAAGAAAGCTGTCAGCTCGCTCCGGGGTTTCGATTTCCCGCAACATGTTAAGGACTTGCTCGTTAGCTCCTCCGTGCAGAGGGCCACTCAGGGTTCCGATGGCGGAGGTAATGGCGGCGTAAAAGTCGGCCAGTGTCGCGCCGGTCACCCGCGCCGAGAAGGTACTTGCGTTGAAACCATGATCGGCATGAAGAACCAGCGCCACATCAATTGCTCGTCCTTCCATCTCGTCAGGTTCTTCAGCGTTGAGCATGTAAAGGAAATTTTCCGCATGGTTCAGGTCCTCACGCGGACGAACCGGATCCTTGTTATTGCGGAGGCGATCGAAATGTGCGAGGATCGTCGGGAAGGAGGCCAGTAGATCTTTAGCAATTTCACGACGAGATTCATCTGACTGAGTATCCAGGTTATGAGCGGAAATCGCTCCCATCATGGAAACACAGGTTCGAAGGACATCCATGGGCCTGGCGCTGTCAGGAATGGCTTGAATAGTGTCTTTTATGGTGTCGTCCAGGTACCGGCGGGAGGCGAGGTCCTCCCGGAACGAGGACAGCTCGGCTCGCTCCGGCAATTCTCCGTCCCAGAGAAATTTCGCAACTTCCTCGAATGTCGAGTGTTCGGCTAATTCCTCGATCGAAATCCCCCGGTAAACAAGCCTCCCTTCGTCACCAAATATTTTGGTTAGTGAAGAATCAGCAATGACGACCCCTTCCAGGCCTTCTCGTTTATCATTCATCGGTCTCCTCCAAGCACATGAAAAATCAAGTGTAAGATGACGGCCCGTCCTGAACACGAGGAGGCGCCGGTGGATGCAACGCGGTGTCGGTTATCAGAAAGTCCGGCTCACGGCTGAATCCCGTTCATCATCTCGCCACGGATCGTACTTGATGAATGAATTCAGGTGCTTTTTTCAAGCTTTGATATTATAAACGGAATAACCTGACTCGTTCAAATTTCAACGGTTCGGCCCCGAAAACGTCCTTGACAACTCATCTTATGAAGGAAATGGATCTGGAAATCTCCAGTACATTCGATTGTTCGTTTGACATTGCATCCGATTTTCTGTAACATTTTAGCGGATTGCTTTAGGGGAGATCTATATGGAAATCAGGACCAGAAAAATCTGTTTGGGGGGTTTGGTATTGCTGTGCCTGGTGTTTACGGCGAATCCGGACATCGGGCTTCCGTCGGGATACGTCACCATGTCGGAGCTGTACCGTAACCCTCGCGTGCCTGCGAGTCAGGCTTTTTATCCCGTTTCGGACTCCTGGGCGACCTATAGCCTCAAACGCCAGGTTAGAGAAACGCAAGAGTTCTCAGAGGGGAAAACGGAACGCAGGGAGGTATCATCCAGCGGGTCTCGTGTGGACGGCGATGCACCCCCTGCGCCGGAAGGATTTGAGCTCTGGAGACCCGTCCGTGCGAAGCTTACGGCGTATGAACCTTCCCACAAAAGCTGTGGTTCGTTTGCCAACGGAAAAACCTCCACCGGGGACAACGCCTGGAATATGGATGGAGTGGCCGTGGATCCTCGTGCAATTCCGTATGGCACGAAAGTCTGGATTCCCGGCGTCGGGTTTCGGGAAGCGGATGACACCGGGGCGGCCATGAAAAATTCCTGGGAGGATCAACGGCAGTTTCACATCGATATCCGGATGACCTATTACTATCAGGCCCGCAACTGGGGCGTTCAGCACGACACGGTTTATCTTTACAGGCCTACCTCCCCCTCTTCGAGGTAATCCTTTCGGCCGAAAGCTCATTCCTCTCTTCATCTGAGGCGTCGTTTCTGAACGGTGTCCGGCTGCTTGATCGTCAATCAGGTGTTCTTTCTGACTTTTCCTGAATTTAATCCGCCCCGGTTGCCGTTGAAAACGAGAGAACTCGGCGCGTAATTTGCTCGGAGGGATCTGACTTATGAAGGGATGAGAGTCCTTTTCTCATTTCTAAAAGCTGCTTCTCCCGGAAGATGGTGTTAAGAACGGTGTTCTGAAATGCGTCTCCGTCAAGTTCGGATTGCTCCAAAACCATAGCACCTCCGACTGACTTCAGCGCTTCGGCGTTCGCACGCTGGTGATCGTCGATGGCGTGGGGATACGGGATAAGCACGGAGGGGAGACGAAAGTGAAGAAGTTCCGCCAGCGCCGTGCCGCCCGCACGGGACAGCACGAGGTCGACGGCTGGATAGATCTCTTCCATGCTTTCGTGGAAGCCCTTTACGAATCGGTTCAACCCGGTGTTCTCATACGCATCCCGGACTCGCTCTTCATCGTTCTCTCCGGTCAGGTGAATGAATGAAAGGCGATCGGAGACGTCGGTTAGCCGGTCCAGGTTGGAAATCATCCACTCGTTAAGTGCGGATGCTCCCTGGCTACCCCCCATCACGAGAAGCACCCGGTGGTTCGGGTTCAGACCAATCTTATCCACGGCCTGTTCCCTCGAGAGGGAGGATTCTTTGAGCGAGGGTCGAATCGGGTTTCCCAGTACTCGCACATGGCCGCCGTGGAGATGGGTGAGCGTGTCCCGCCACTGTGCGGCGATCAGGTCACTGTGCGGTGCCAGGAGACGGACCGCACGACCCGGAATCACGTTCTGTTCAAGTAGAATAAGAGGAATACCCCGGAACGCCGCCGATAGTCCGGCCGGCACACATCCATATCCGCCGAGCCCGATGATGGCTGTGGGGTGAAAAGACGTTGTGAACTGCAAACAGCGGAAGATCGCGGTGAGGAAACGCGGGGGAAAGGAAAGCAGTTCAGGATCAAGACCCGGCCAGCGGGGGGACGTGTGTGCGAGGTGGTTGAAGGATCGTCCGGACAGAAGCTCAGTGTCCAGTTCCCGTGACGTATGAAGAAGGAAAACCTTTTGAACTGCGGGGTGTCGATCGAGTGATTTGTACAGGGCCAGTCCGGGCATCAGGTGACCTCCGGTTCCTCCACCGGCCAGTAGTATTCGGTGTTTGCTCATCGGTCTCCCGGGAGCCCCCTCCACAAGGATAAAAAAAGAAGGTGAGGGCAGGAGTAAGCCGGATTTTGTTCCTCCATCCGTTCTCCGCGTCCAGAACGTTTTGCGAACGCGGGAGCGCATGGATGGGCCGTTATTAATCTGGAATCGACCTCGCGGTCCATCTCCTGCGGCCAACCCAACCCGGGCCCGAAAAGGGAAGATTCGGCGGGCAGCCGATTGGAACCGGGTCCTGCTTGGCCTTTCTCCCGGTGGGGTTTGCCCTGCCTCAGCTCATTTCGACGTTCGTCGGTGTTCGAGCACACGCGAACGTCTATCTGAGCCGAGCGGTGAGCTTTTACCTCACCGTTTCACCCGTTCCCGGCATATTCGACCATCCGTTCGGGATGTTCGTCCTTTGACGAGATTCTCGTTCATCAGGAAATGCCGGGGGGTCTGTTTTCTGTGGCACTTTCCCGAATCTTCCCCTCGCGGAGAAGACCGGCTCCCGTTAGGAGCCACCGTGCCCTGCGGAGTCCGGACTTTCCTCTCCCGGCTATCGCCGGATCGGTATGATCCAGCATGCGGGAGCAACGGCCTCTCTGCCCTCACAATAGTTATTATACGGGAAAAAGGGCATTTGTGTCCAGCCATTAGATCAGAATCAGAACAAATCTCAACCTTCACTGCTCCTGCTGCCGTTGCGGATTTCTCGCGTTGTCGTGTTTGCTCGAACCGGGCTGACGAGGGGGCGCCCATCTCAGAGGATGCTGTTCAATACTCTATATCTTTAAAAAACTCACTGAAAATGGAGTTTCCAACAACTTTTCGTGCAGACCGCACGCTGAGGATGCGTATTACTCGGGGTGTGATTTTGGAATAGGAGCGGGGGACGACTACCGCTCGAAAACGTCGATCACCCACTGTTCAAAGCCGTCTTTGATCGACGAACGGACCATCGCCGGGGATTCATCGATGTACATGGTGTGAATGCAGAGCTGACTCTTATCGTCCGTGACGAAGAGGCTCAGGGTGCCGGGGGTCAGGGTAATCATATTTGCCAGGACGGTAATGCCCAGGTCCGATTTTAGGTCAAGGGGTATGTAAATGATGCCGGGATCAAATCGATACGCGGGTCGGACCACATCAATTGCAACGCGGATACCGGATCGAATCAGTTCGGTGAGGAACACCAGGAAAAGACCAATCGCGAGCCAGAACTTTTTGGCGTATCGCGTCTCCGACCAGAGGGGTTCCGCAAGTGCCAGCACAAGATAGGCAATACCGAACCCCAGAATGAAACTCTGCACGGTGAACGATCCGGAGATGAACACCCAGAGAATGGCGAGCAGAATATTGATCAGAAATATATTCATAACGAGCTCAGTTTAATCACCGAGACAGCAGAATTCAATCCGTTAGAACAGCATTTCGGTACGCTTCAACGTTTTTGAGCTGATCGGCGGCCTGCTCGGAAACATTGTAGAACGGCTCCGAGAAGAGGCCGATCGACAGGGTTAAAAGAGCCAGCAGGACCATTGGTGTGACCAGGTAGGTCAGCTGTCGAACGGTGAGACGAGACCAGGGATAGGAAACGTCTTCCGCCTCCTCCGGAGCGGGAGACCAGAAAACGGCCGCCCAGATTTTCGTCATGGAGAACAGCGTTAGCAGGCCGACTGCCAGGGCGACGGCTCCAATTACGTAAGCACCCGTCTTAAAGCTGGCGTAGATCAGCAGGAATTTCGCCCAGAATCCGGATAACGGGGGAAACCCGGCAAGGGAAAAGGCGGGGATCAAAAACAGGATTCCCAGCCAGGCGTGATGACGATAAAGACCGCCCAGTTCATCCAGCTCGAAGCTCCCGCCAATACGGTTCGCTACGCCGCTGACCAGAAACAGATTGGTTTTGACGATAATGTGATGCACGACGTAAAAAATGGAACCGATCAGGCCGAGGGGCGTTATCAACGCGAGTCCCATGATCATGTAGCCGATCTGACTGATGATGTGGAAGGAAAGAATTTTTCGGAACTCGTTTTGAAGAAGTGCTCCGAGCACTCCGGTCACCATGGTCGCTCCGGATATCCACAAAATAATGTTGTGCGTGTAGCTCACGTCCTGTGTGAACAGGAGCGTGAACGTGCGAATCAGCGTATAGACCCCCACCTTCGTCAGCAGACCGGCAAAGATCGCCGACACGGAAACCGGAGGCGTGTGATAGGAGGAGGGCAGCCAGAAGAAAAGCGGAAACACGGCCGCCTTCACGCCGAACGCAATCAGAAACAGCATTGAGGCGGTTGTTACCATGCCCGGAGAGTTAACCTGGGAAAGTTTCCGGGACAGGTCCGCCATGTTAAGCGTACCGGTCATACCATACAGGATCCCGACGCCGGTCAGCAGGATCAGGGACGAAAAGAGGTTAATGACAGTGTATTTTACGGCCCCTTCGATCTGCATCCGTTCGTTTCCCAGGGATAAGAGAACGAAGGAAGATATCAGCATGACCTCGAACCAAACGTACAGGTTGAAGAGGTCTCCCGTCAGAAACGCTCCGAACACTCCCATCAGCAGAATCTGAAACAGCGGGTGATATCCGAACTGTTCGCGCTCCTCATCAATATCGCCCAGCGCATAGATCGAGACGGCCAATCCCATGACTGCGGTTATAAGAACCATGATGCCGCTCAGCAGGTCCGCCACGAGCGTGATGCCCACCGGCGCTTCCCAACCCCCCATTTCGAGCACCTGGATCCCGTAATTATGTACACGATATAGAATCCAGGACGCCACAAGGACCTGCACGGACATGCTGCACACCGAGAGCCACCGCTGAACGGACGGCCACCGGCGCAACAGGATCGAGACGGCGCCGGTCATGAGGGCAAGGACGATTGGAATGACCAGGAGATTACTTATTGCCATTGTCGTTTCCCCGTTCCGACTCTAATTCGTCTTCGGGTTCCTCCATCTCATCCGGGTAGAGGGGCTCGGCGGTTCGCATGGCATCCGTGTTCAATGTGCCCTCGTGATGGTACGCTCGGACGGCAAGCACAAGGGAAAAAGCAAGCAGCCCGAAACCAATCACGATGGCGGTCAGGATCAGTGCCTGTGGCAGTGGATTAGCGGGCGCTTCGATGGTTTTCTTTCCTTCTTCGATCAGAGGCGGACGGTTTCGTGTCAGACGCCCCATCGTAAGTAGCAGAAGATTGACACTGTTGCTCAGGAGAATCACGCCGATGATGACCCGCACCAGGTTTTCCCGGAGCATCATGTAGATGCCCGTGCTAAACAGCACTCCGATGGCGATCGAGAGAAGAAGGCCCACGTCACTCATCCTGGTTCTCCTGGAACGAGAAGATAATGACAAGCGTAAAGCCAATCACGACCAGATAAACCCCGAGATCAAACAGGAGGGGCGTGCCCAGGTGAACGTGCGTTCCGAACAGGTCAAGTTCCCCCCATTTTCCCTGGAGAAAGTTACCCCCGGTAAACAGGGCCGGGAGACCGCTTGACGCCGAAAGCAGCAGACCGGTCCCGACGAGGTAATACGGCTCGACGCGGAGAATCTCTTTGGCCTCGCTCACGGGAAAAGAAGTGGCTAGCAATATAAATGCGCTCGAAGCCACAAGTCCCCCGATAAAACCCCCTCCCGGCAGGTGATGACCACGAAGTGTCAGAAAGATGGAAAACATGAACAACAATGCAAAAAGAAGCCGACTCGCTGCTGACAGAATTACGGATCTCATGACGCGGAGACCTCCTCGTCCTTGTCGGACGAATCCTGCGGGGAAAGGTGAATGAGCGCGTAGACCCCCACTGCGGCGGTCCCGAGCACCGTAATTTCGCCGAGGGTATCCAGCGCACGAAAATCAACGAGGATCACGTTCACAATGTTACGTCCGTGGGCTTCTTGATAGCTCCGTTCGGCGAATTCCCGAATCAGACTCGAGTCAAAAGGGCTGGAAAGGGCCAGCATCATCAGTCCGGTCACGCAAAGCCCGGCTGACCCCGCGATTACCACATCTCGCATCTTGACCCAGTTCAGGCCGGTTCCCCCGGGTGTGACGGGTAGGTATACCATTACAAGCGCAATCAGGATGACGGTCAGTGTCTCCACGAGAAACTGGGTGATGACCAGGTCCGGCGCGCTGAACAGCATGTAAAGCATAGCGACGCTGAAGCCGGTGATCCCCAGCGAGATGATTGCGGCAAGCTTGGTCCGGGCCCCGACCGCCGCAAATGCTCCGGAAACCATGAACAGCACCACGATCCATTCGTAATAGTAGATATTCTGAAATGACAGGGAGTCAAACGAAAGCGATGCTTTTGTGAGAAGGGTGTATCCGGTAATAAGGATAAAAGCGGAAAACACCGTGATCAGATAATACCGGAGCGTGCCGCTCTGTAGGACGCGCGTCTGATAGTACGCCGTTCCCTTGAGAGCTTTGACCGCATAATCATAGGTCCGGTCCGGTGCGGTGCCAAACAGTGCTCGAACTTTTTGAAACACCATCCCGTTCCACAGCGATGACCAGAAATAATACAGAAGAGCCCCGGCCACCACCACGCCCCCGCTGAGCATCAGCGGGAGGTTGATCCCGTGAAACAGGGCCAGGTGAAACGACTCGCTGGCCCCGAGGACAGCTGAGCTCGCACTGGAAAGCAAGGTGTGATCGATGCTCGCCGGCCAGAGCCCGAGGAGCAGGCTCCCGAACGCGAGAAGACCCG
>CAZSFH010000032.1:0-12352 GCA_964606115.1 uncultured Planctomycetia bacterium
CACTCGCTGAGATCTCACTGAGTGCACGCACCCTTTTCAGATCCGGTCTATCTATATGATCACACCACTTTACAGCCTGAAAAAGCACAGACCTCCCGAATCAAGGCCCGGATGATAAAGGATATACAAAGTTGCTACGAGCCAACCAAAATGGTCGACAACCACTGACAAGAATATTTTTTTATTTGAACTGACGGAGACGGTTAATCAGATACTCAATCTCATTTAGAACTTCCGGAGACTGTTTTACGATCATAATTCCGTTCTTGATGTTCAGGCTGGTACCTCGATCCCACTGTCCCCCACCGGTATTATTTTTTACCAGTTCCTTGAACTGGCTGGTGTCCGTGATGGGATCTTTCGAGGGACTACTCCGTCCTTCAAATGCGCCCCCGAGGAAGGAACCTTCATTTCCACCACCAGAAGAACCGCCGCCCCCGAAACCTCCGCCCTCGGTACCTCCCTGGGCATCTTCGGGGTTTCGAAGCTTCAGTTCCGGACCGGGAAAATCTTCAAGCTCAAGCATCAGGTCCCGAACATCAAAGGCACGAACTTGCAGGTTCGAGACCTGATCGGCGCTCATGATTTGAACCACCCCGTTTTTAAAAATAGCGGTGAGGTCCTTCTGGTCCAGCACAATCTTCATCAGCCGGTCCAGGGGAATATCATTCAAACTAATGCTGACCGTTTTCGAGGTATCCACCGAATCCTTCACGATGATGTTAAAACTAACCTGATCCCGAAAGAACTGAATCACCTGTTCGAGGGGCGTCTTATCAAATTTGACGGTCGGAATGGTGCGGCTACTCATCTCCGACTTAATCTCCTCAACGGAGTTAAAGCTTTGATCCTGTTGCTCTGCACGACGTTGCTGTGCAACCAGGGACAAACCGGCGGAAAGGGTAAAAAGGAAGGCAAGCATCAGCGAAAACACCGGAAAACGTTGAGACCGTTTCATGGTTTTCCCTTCGGTGGAATTGGTGATCCTATAAAACTGAACTGTATTATATGTATTCGTATAGACGAAATCAAACAGTTGAGCGAAGTTGATCCTGTTTTGAGCGAAGGAAACAGGGTCGGAAGGGAAGAGGTCAACGTCCCGACTTTTTTCTTTCGACTGGTGCCCCCGGAACGGAACACCTCTCTAACAGGACAACGCGAGAAATCCGCATCCTCAATTCTTTGTGTTGAAGGAATGAATGGCATTTAGGTTTTCATTTCCTTCACCGCCTGTCTTCATCCCCTTA
This sequence comes from uncultured Planctomycetia bacterium, assembly GCA_964606115.1. GTDB lineage: Bacteria > Planctomycetota > MHYJ01 > CAYXQY01 > CAYXQY01 > CAYXQY01. Next base: position 1,248 of record CAZSFH010000032.1, read on the forward strand.
CGACTGCTTCTTAACACCCACCTGTTGATCGATTCAGGCGGAGGGTCCCGTTCGAAAGCACCTTCATCGTCCAGCCTTCTTTTAACCGAAGCGTACTTGATGGCTCTTCAATGATTGCAGGTCCGTCCATGATCTGGCCTGCGCCAAGATGAGATCGACGGTAAACCGGAAACTGATTGAACGGATCATGTAACAGAGGGGACCTCCGTTCCTCGGCCTCGCCGCTTTCCTTTTTGACGGTCGGTTCACGAACCACGGGACCGGGGCTGAACGCTCGCACCCGTATCGTAACAATCTCGATGTCCTGATCCGGGGCGGCGTACCCGTAGCGTTTTTTATGCTCCTCGTGAAACGCCTCTCTCGTAGCATCTGTTCGTAATAAATCGAGCTCGTGACTCTGCCCGGAATATCGCAGTTTCAGGGAAGCTCTGACCTGTACCTCCTCGTTCTTCGCTCTCTCCGAGGCATGTAGCTCGGATCGGGTTTTCTCGATCAGACGCTCAAATTCTTGATCGAGTTCATCCGAGATACCATCAAACGGCCTCATAACCGTTTTTGAACGAACCGCTGAACGACGTGCCTGGAGAATTCCGGTCGCGGAAAACACCCCCGGGTGTCTCGGCACATAAATTTTGGTTATATCAAGGGATTCAGCCAGGCCACACGCGTGAAGAGGACCTGCTCCTCCAAATGCCACGAAGGCATACCTTTTGGGATCTTCCCCTCTTCGCGCAAAAATGGAACGCAGCGCCCTGTTCATTCTCGAATTTACAACGTCCAGTATCCCGGTCGCAATTTGATGAGAGGTCAGTGGATATTCCTCACTCATCCGTTCAAAGGCGTCCAGTACGGGGTCCGCGGAAAGCTCAAGCTGTTCTGCAAGCCGGGTTCCGGTACCGATGTGTCCGAGCGCAAAATGAGCATCCGTAACCGTCAGGCGTTCTCCGCCTCGACCATAGCAGATCGGGCCCGGATCGGCTCCCGCACTTTCGGGCCCGACCCGCAATGCTCCCCCATCGTCAAACCAGGCAACACTTCCTCCTCCGGCCCCGATGGTTTCGACGTCGACCACCTGCCCCCCCACCGGACGTCCACCGATGTTCATCCGGCTGGTCCGTGCCGGTTCACCGTTTTCAATAAGGGAGATATCCGCGCTTGTTCCGCCGATATCCACGTTCACCAGGTGGGTTTCCTCAAATTGCTCTCCAAGCATTTTCCCGGCAATTGCCCCTCCCGCAGGTCCGGAAAGAAGCAATCGGAGAGGACGCTTCATAACATTCTTCGCGCCTCCCGTACCTCCTGAGGACTTCATTAATTCCAGGTTGGATCGTTCTTCCCGAAGCCGTTTCACGTAGGGTGTTACCTTCGGTTCGAGATAGGCGTTCAGCACGGTGCTGCTGGCGCGTTCATATTCACGAAACTCCGGGAGGACTTCGCTTGAACAGCTGACCGGTATTCCCTCAAAAAACCCCGAAATTTTCTGTTCGTGAGCGTCATTGGCATAGGCATGAAGCAAACAGATCGCTACGGCATCCGGGTCCTGTCCCCGGATCTGATCCACTAATTTTCGAACCTCCTGTTCGTCGAGTGGCTCAAGAATCTCACCGTCCGGCCCCATACGTTCCATCACGGTATAGCAGTGGTCCGGCGAAATGAACGGTTCGGGCTTCACCTTCCGGGGATCGTATAAATCAGGTCGATCCTGGCGACCAATTTGTAATAAATCCTGAAACCCTTCGGTTGTCACGAAAGCGACCTCCCCCCCGGTCCGTTCAAGTACAGCATTCGTGGCAACCGTGGTCCCATGCCGGTGTAAAGAAGGCCTCCGCCGCTGAAGAATGGATCGGACCGGATCGGCCGGATCAGTTCGGTTGGAAGGCACTTTTTGAATTTCGATCTCGTTCCGCTCGTTCAAAAATACGAAATCCGTGAACGTTCCTCCGACGTCCGAAGCGATACACCCCTGACCCTCATTCTGATGTTCATTTTCAACGTCGGTCATCTTCCTGTTTCGTTCGGAAAAATCGCTAATGGGACGTGCCGAGAAAAACGTGTGCTCCTGATCTTCATCTCGTTGATGGTCACGGTTTTTGGAAGCAATGCCAAAATGCCGCAGCTGGAGAAAAACCGAAAAACAACGAATGAAGAATACCATAAAACATTGTATCACTTTTTAACGATGGGGCTGCTTCCTCGAAAAACTCCTCAGGCATCCGCACATCGTGCCCGGAGGAAATTCATTCACAACCGAAAATTACTTCTTCAAAACGACGAACGGAAGACACGGAATTCTCGCGTCCTGATGCGAAAGTAGCACACGAAAAAATTCAGGTTGATCTAACGGAATTTGACCTTTATAATACCGGGGAATTGTATCATGCTTTCGCCTGATGTCAACCGAAGCACACGTGTTGTCCCCGTATACCGATCTGCATGACTCTTGTACCGTTGCGTCGACAAGGACTGGTGAGTGATCCCAAAAATGATCTGATACCTGAGATCCAGGAAAAGATTCAGGAGCTATCCCAGGAAGAACGTACACTGGTGATGCTGCGTGATGAATTATACGATGGGTCCTGGGAAAGCATGAAAAAGGATCTCGAAGATCGAAAGCAAGGACGCCCGTATATCTTTAAACTCCATAACCGCATCGAAGACGACCTGAATCGAATTGAAAAACTAAAATCCATCGAGGAAGAAGGGGGAATCGACTTAGCGAATTATCTTGAACGCCCTGATAAGGAGGAAGAATGACAGATTCGATCCTTACCGACGCTTTTCAGAAATCACTTCTCTGTGCACTGCTTCTGCTCTTCGGTTGCACCTACGAAACAACTTCTCAGCGGGACTATGAACCCTGGAAAGAATCCGCCCGGGACGACCTGAGACAGCGAGACATCTCGGTTGATCAGATTTCGACGGAGGTCGACCGGGGAGACTTAACCGATCAGGAGATTCAGGAGCTCCGCGATATCAAATCGTACGTCCGCAAGAATCTTCCGGTCGATGAGATTCGATGGACGTATAAACTAAAACAGGCGGGCCCTATTGTTCAGACCTGGCTTGGCCCGCAATACATCTACGCTGAGACGAAAGATTTTCACCTCTACGCGATCGATCGAAAAACAGGGAATCCCGAGTGGATGTTCTCGCTGCACGGCCGGATCGAATTTCGTCCCACCTTTGTGAAAGGCGTCCCAAGCCAGAAAATTAAACTTCGAAATCGAATCGAATCCCTCGAAAGCAAACTGGACTCGGTTCGTGCGGAAACAGGAAACAAGCAGGAGCGAATTCGTGAACTGACCTCCCAGCTCGACGTCGCGCGAAATCGTCGCCAGCAGCTGATTAACGTTGACCGGGTTTATCTTGTCGTCGGAACGACCCTTTATGTCCTCGATCGAGAATTTGGTTCGCAGATCGATCGGGTCCAGCTCGACTTTTCCCCTGCATCCCAACCTTACGCCAACCGGGACCGGGTGGTGATTCCGGGATATTATAAGAATTATGTTCACTTTCTGGACGCTTCAAATTTCTCAAACCAGATCCAGGAACGGGTGCGCATGGAAGAGCCGGTGGAAATTCCGATTCGGTCCGTGAAAAACCTGTATCTTCTTGCAACGGACGGCGGCGTCCTGTACGCCCTCAACCAGAATCAAGAATGGCAATGGGTCAAGGAAACGGATGGACCGATTGCCGCCCCTCCCGCTGTCTGGAAGGATCAGGTGTATCTGGCTTCTAAAGGAATGCAGATTTACGGTCTGAGTCGTTTTACGGGAAGAAATATCTGGACCCATCAGCTTTCGACACCGATATCCACCACGCCCTGGATCAGCCCCCCCAACGTGTACGTGCGGGATGAACAGAGACGGCTCCACGCATTCGATCTCAAAGAAGGCGATAAAAAATGGATGAGAACAAACGGGCCAAACTCCTTTCTTTTCCGGAATAAACGTCAGGTCATCACCCACAACCCATCTGAAAAGAAAGTCTACGTCCTGTCAGATGAATCCGGAAAAACCCTCAGTACCGGCCAGTATAAGCGATTTGATTATATCCACGCCAACAGCCAAAACCCGTTCTTTCTTCTGGCGGATCGAAACGGCAACTTTGTCAGCGCACGTGCGTCCACTATTGGCATCGCATGGGATCAGGTGGGGCCGGATCCGGCCCAAAACGCTAAAAATCAGGAGTGACTCCTCTTGATCTGAATGGTCATTTCTTTCCGGACGTTGGTAAGAGACCGACAAGAAGTTCGGAAATCATCAACAAAAGAAACACTCCTGCGCCGATCAACATATAACGGGTTAAATCCATTTTTTTACGCCCCTTCTGAAAAGATTCATCGAGGGCTTCCCAGTACGTATCCGATCCCGATTGAAACGTCCCCCCGGTCTCTCTGGCGAGGGTACGCAGGTGGTCTGTACGAGCCGGGATATTCAGATACTCCCTCGAAAAAGGAATATTGACGGGAAGATAAAATTGTTCGCTCGTTCGTTCCGTCCGAATATTTGCCGTAAAAAGATATCCCCCCTGTTCCGGTCGTTCGATCTCAAACCGGATGCGCCCCGTTCCCACCTGAACCGCCTGAATATTCTTTTTAAGAACGGATCCATCATCCGAACGCAGCCGACCCCTGGCCCGGATGGTTCCCGGGACCTCCTGGTCCGGCATTGATTTTCGATCGGCATAGACGATCAGTTTTTTATCCGTCACCCGGTAAAGCAGAGTCCAGGGCCCGGAGGACTCGGGCGCGGCCCACTGTATAGAATCTCGTAATACGCGTGTCCAGTTTCGCTGTATCTTTCTATTTTGCTCCTGCCGGGTCGGCAGAAAAGGACAGAGAACAACGGTACGCCCTGCTCCCGGTTGCCAGGCCGCAAGTAACACCTCTCCCCCCTTCTTCGTTTGCATAGGCGTAAGAGCAGCGGGCCTGGGCGTGACCCGGTGATATACCCCCGAGCGTGAAGGAAGATCATTTCGATTGGACCCCAGCAATCCCTCTGGACGATCCGATACCACGCGTACGTGTTGAGAGTTCCGCTGAATTAATCGGCGAATCCGCCTGAGTTCATTCTGAAGGGTGTTCTGAAGCTTACGAAGGTCGGACACGTACACCACTGAACCATTTTCACCCTCCCGCGTAAGTGTCTCGAGGAGGGGACGGTTCCCCTTTTTTCCCGAAGTTACGGCAAGTATTCGAATATTCTCTTCGCTCGCAATCTCCGCGGCCTTTTCCAGCTTCGCTTTCGACTCATCAAGTTGAGCGTCCGAGAAGATAAAAATATATTTTCGATCCTCGTCGCGTTCGCGAAGGTGATCGATGGCCTTCTGAAAAGCAGGATAAAGGTGAGTTCCACCCCGAGCTGAAAGACGTTCCAGTGCCGTTTGAAGCGCCACTCCATTACCAAGCCGTTTCATGGCCATAACGGTCCGGGGGTTGGCGGCAAATGTCAGAAGCTCAATCTTATCATCCGGTCGAAGAAAATCCAGTGTACTCAAAAGAGCATCACGAACCACCTGTAATCTGGTTCGTTCCGAGCTACCGGATACCTTTTTTCCCATGCTTCCGGACACGTCGAGCACAACATCAATTGCGAAGGTATCCGGAGGATAAACACGCACTGGAAGCACCTTTTCCACCGGGGTGTCCCGCCAGCGACCGGCCGCAAACGTCTCCGGATTACCAATCATCAATCCCCCCGTGCCTCGATTCAAAATGGCAGATCGGACCGAGTCCATCCAGGAGCTCGAAACGCCCTCGGCCGGCCCTGCGATCACAAACAGGTCATATCCTTCCGTCCGGGTCGGTTCTCCGGTGAGATCCACCTCCCATCCATCCTCCCGGAGCGATTCCACAAGCGGTTGGTAAATTTCTTTTCGACCGTACCAGAGGAGTCGTTTCGTTCCCGCTCTCCGCACCCCGAGGGAAGCCCTGTTATTTTCTGTGGTCCATTCCGGCTGTTCCGTCTCCACGCGAACGCGGATGTTCCGATAAGCTGTTTCAAGAGATGATAGACGAAACCGAAACGTCCGCACCCCATCGGGGTTCAGCTCAAAGGTGACCGTCCTGGAATCCGCCTTTCCGGGATCCAGATGTACCCGTCCGGTGTAGGTCCCCGACGAACCAATCCGAACCAGCACCTCAAATGGCTTTCCTTCCTGGACGAAAGTGGGTCCTTCAACCGTCTGAATCCAGAGGTCGTCGCGGGAAGATTCTCCAACGTGCATGGTTGACACGGGAACACCGGAACGCTTCGTGCGATGTATGATGTCCAGAAGGGCTTTGTTCTCGAATCGACCGTCGGACACAAACAGGATACGGGTGGTTTCATCCGAACGTACTTCCTGGAGCGCCGTTTCGAACGCGCCGACCGGGCGAGTGTCACTCCTCTGAATGTCTTCCAGTGCCTCTGAAAAACGCTGCTGCGACAGCGCGTCCGTTTCTGGAGCTTTCCGGAACACAACCCATTCTCGATCTTCCCCAAAAAGCATCACACTTACACGCCGAACATTCCCTCTCCCCTGAAGAAGTCGCTTCAGCGCCGAGCGAACCTGAGGGTATCGGGGAGATACACTCCGCGAGACGTCAAAAATGAGAATCCGATGCTCACCGGGATCAGCCGTATAAATGACCGGAGAAACAATAGAACAGGTCAATCCCAGACCGGTACCAAAAAGACAGACCGCCCTCCACGTGGTGACAAAAGACGATTGTCGGCGCAGCCACCAGATCAATAGGAGCAAACCCGGTATGACCAGAAGTGGTAACGGATTTTGGATCGTCAGTCCCATAAACGTATCAATGGATCGGAGAAAAAGAGGTCAAACCCATACAAACCAGCAAATGACGAAACGAGATCCAAATTTTAATTGTACTAATTGATCAAAACTGGTAAATTACATTATGTCTTCTTTTGAATAATATCCAGTTTACTGTTTCTATTGAAAGCTCAATGTCAGGCTCAGAAGCCGAGACAGCGATTCGAAAACGGGACCTTGAGGCCTGCCGGTCTCCGGGAACGGATCTTTCACGCAAATCAACCATCGGGGTTGGCGTCACGACGGATCTGTTCTTTGAACCTGAAACCCTGGATGAACTTCACCGTCTTCGCCAGCTCTCCGACGAATTGGACCGTGACGTATTCGTGATCGGTGGCGGTTCCAATCTTCTTTTTACCTCCCGGGCCCGAGAACTGATTCTCGTGGAACTCAGCGGAGAACGTTTCACCTGCTTCGAGATGTCCCGAAAAGACGATCTCTTCCGTATTGACACGGGAGCAGGACAACCCCTTCCTCCGCTTGTACGGCATGCCGTACAGAACGACTGGTATACGTTTGGTCGACTGACCGGCATCCCGGGAACCGTCGGAGGTGCGATATACGGAAACTCCGGCACCCGTGAAGGAGAGATTGGAGATTTTGTCTCGGACGTTTACATCCTTCACCCGAACCGGCCCGAAGAGCATCAATTAGAAAACCCGGAATTCAGATATCGCTGGTCCAGTACTCAGGACGAGCTGGTTCTTCGGGTTGTGCTCGAAGGTAAAAACGATCCGGAAGACCGAGAGAACCCTCCCCATGAACGCATTCAGAATAACCGCCAGAAGACACAGCCTATTTCTGAACGCAGCGCTGGATGCATGTTCAAAAATCCAGAGAACCTTTCAGCAGGACGATTGATCGACGACGCCGGATTGAAAGGACACCGGGTGGGAGATGCTTATGTGTCACAGAAACACGCCAATTTTATCGTCAACGATGGGGAAGCGACACCGGAAGAAGTCATCAATCTCATTCAGGACATCCAGAAAAAAATACAATCAAGCTATGGAATCAACCTGGAAACGGAAATTCAGATCATATAGTCCTCCTCTGGAATGAAGTGTGCACTCGCTGAGATCTCACTGAGTGCACGCACCCTTTTCAGATCCGGTCTATCTATGCTCACTTCTGAAAAATTGGCAGGTACCGGACCGGAAGCTGAAGGACCAGGCAGGCCATGGACGTCGCGTACGTTGCACTGACATCATCCTCCCAGTGACCATCGATCTTCTGGTTTGGAAGAACCTGATTGGCCAGCAAGTTATAGTAGGCCTGGAAATTACGCCACCCGGACTGATAAAGGGCTTGAGACGCGTAATAATGGCCGTAGAAAAAGTGATAATTCCCCCAGGCCATTCGATTCTTCTGATTTAACCGCTTCCAGAGCTGTTGGACCCCTTTTTGGACCATGGGTGAATCATACTGTCCAGCGGACTGGAGCGATACGACCCCGGCCGCGGTCAGAGCCCAGCTTGTACGACTCATTCGCCCCGCCTGATACATGAACGCTCCATCATCACGGTAACACGATTCCACGTATTTCATCGCGCTATCAATGGTCGATTTGGGAACCGTTATGCCAACGTTGTTCGCCGCTCGAAGAGATTGAAGAATGGTAACGGTTACGGAAACGTCCGCATCCTTCGGCCGTGGCTGATACCGCCACCCTCCATCCCTGTTCTGGGCGGATTGAATGATCCGGACCGCTCCTTTCAGTGCCTTTCGAACCTGCTCATCTCCCGTCATCCCGTACACTTCGGCCAGAAACAGGGTCGCAAACCCATGCTCGTACATTCGCGTATCTTTGTAAGAAATATACCCTGTCTGAGGATCCGCCTTGGAAAGAATAAAGTTGACCGCTCCGTCCACCACTTCTCCATATTCACCTCGCCCGGGAAAGTGTCCGGCGGACAGAAAAGCAAGACCGGCAATAGCAGTGACACCGACGTTCGGTTGCGGCTCGCCCCCCACCACTTTATTGTTCAACTTGTAACCGATAACGGAGGTCCAGGATCCATCCTGATTCTGCTCGTTTGCGAGCCAGTCCAATCCCTTTTGAACCGATTTTTTGATCTTTTTATTGTAAAGCCTGGAAAAGTCCCGGTTCCGAAGTTGATCTTCGGCTTCCGCGGGTCGTATGGCTGATCCGGACAGGAGAAACAGAATACCAAATAGGAAAAGTGGATATCGAACATTCATGGGCTCGTCTTGTTCGAGTTTAAGTAAAATCGGTTTCATTCCGTATGTTGTAACGGGGTATCCGGTATGATTGTTCCTCCCCTTATTTTAGAATAACATTTTTAGCGTGCTGAAACCAATAATGTACCGGTCACCGCAGAAAATCTTCATTCGAAAACAGTTGTGTGAATTGGCCTGAGGCCCTCCGGCAAACGGACAGTAAAAAATTTTTTCCAGGTGATCGTGAATCAATTACCTGGCGGATGTAATTTTTAATACATAAGCATGTTTGCAGGGTTTTCCCTCGGGAAATTGAACCGTCAGTTCCGTCGGTTTCCGATCCCACGTCAAATCGGCACGGGACCCCAGGAGGGTAATATGATCAATCTTACCGAATCCGTGATCGGTGTTATGACCAAGGTGTTTCAGCGAAAGTTGACCGTTTTCCGGCCAGGCGAGAGCAATGGCATAAAGCGTGTCTTCCTTTCGTGTGTAACGTACGTCTCCGGGCTTGAACGGAGGATCATTGATCGTTCGTTCCTTAAAATTACCCGGGGTTAACTCCGTGGGACCCTCGCCGTATACCTGCCACGGGCGTGTCCCGTAAATGGCCTCCCCGTTCACCTCCAGCCATCGTCCGACGACCTTCAGCTCCTGACGCTGGTTTTCCGGCAAGGTACCGTCCGGCCGGGGACCGACGTTCAACAGGAGATTTCCATTCTTTGAAACGATGTCCGCCAGTTTGTCCACCACGAGCCCCCCGTCCAGACGAAGAGGGACGTCTTTTTGCCAGAACCAACCCTTTTGAAGCGTCGTTCCCGCCTGCCAGGGTCTCTCCTGAATGCTCCCCTTTGTTCCTTTTTCCACTTCCAGCACGGCGGAGGGGGTCTGCATCCACTTGATGTTCAATACCGCGTCAAGCTCTCCCTGGTCCGTCAGATTCTGATTGTAAAAATATGCTCCCAGCCGGAGGCCGTATCCTCCAAAAGGAAGCGTTCCATCCAGATAAAGCAGGTCCGGATCGTACCGGTCAATTAACTCTTTCGTGCGCTTGAACCATCGTTTTGCGTAGTGAAGTGCCGGTTTCTCCGGAGGAGGTCCATACAGATCCTTCGGATCATATCCCTCCCACCATGTTCCCTTGCCGTCCTCTTTCGTCAGATTCGCATCGTAGGCTCCTTTTTGATCACGTCCGTACGCTGGATTATACCAGTTCGGCGTTCGTGCCGCGTGGCTGGAAATGCCGAGACGAAGTCCCACCCGTTCACAGGCTCTTTTCCAGAGACCGATCAGATCCTTTTCCGGCCCCATGTTTACCGAGTTCCAGGGTTGATGAGTGGAATTGTAATTGTCAAAATTGTCGTGGTGAACCGCCATCGGCATCACGTAACGTGCGCCAATCGACTTGAAAAATTGACTGAGGGCCACCGGATCAAACTTCTCCGCCTTCCATTTCGGAATAAAATCCTTAAACCCGAACCTGGACGGATGACCGAAATGTTTGAGATGAAACTCGTAAGTTCCCTGATAAGATTTGTCCGTGGACTCGAAATCCTCCGGTGTCATGTACATGTGTCGAGCATACCATCCATCTTCGGCTCCATAACTTCCCGGCACCGATTCCACCCCCCAGTGCAGGAAAATCCCGAACTTGGCATCCCGAAACCAGTCCGGGGTTTGATAACCGGAAAGAGCATCCCATGAAGGCTCAAAACGCTTTTGGTTCTTTTCCTTCTTTTTTTCCTTGCGTCCCCCCCACTGTTTCGTTTCGCGGGAGGCCGTCTCCCTCGATTGCTGGCATGCGGGAAGAAACAAACCAACGAGTCCGAGGACAATCAAAAGTGACGAAAACGGGAATCGATGATCCGATAATCTCATCGGGCGAAATCTCCGAATTGAAAGTGCAATCGAAACAGCCCCCGCTATATCGACGGGAAACACTCAAATAAAAGGTCCCGTTTTCCGGTTACTTGCGGTTACTTGGTAAGCTGAGGCTCTTCGGTTAACGCTCCGGTTGCTTTCGAAACGTTTTCCGTGACATCCTGCAGCGCACGTACATCAATCTCCTTAAACCGGACGGCCTCGATAGCCGCAGCAAAAGACTT
>CAZSFH010000032.1:12362-17578 GCA_964606115.1 uncultured Planctomycetia bacterium
AAAAGACTTCGCTCCCGGAATTGTGGTAATCACGGGAACGTCGTTGGTCACGGCCACCTCCCGAATTTTGGCCTCGTCCGTCCGTGGCCCTTTTCCGCTTGGAGTGTTTATGATCAAATCGATTTGCTCGTTAATTATCAGGTCCAGGCTGTGAGGACGTCCTTCGCGCAGTTTGTTCACCACCTCCACGTCCATCTCATGTTGACTCAAAACGTGGGCGGTGCCGGATGTGGACAGCAGATCAAAACCAAGTTCGTCCAGCTTCTTCGCCACGGGAATGACGTCTTCCTTATCCTGATCCTTCACGCTGATAAAGACCGTGCCCTCGGTGGGAATTTGTTCCGAAGCACTTATTTCAGCTTTTGCGAACGCACATCCGACGTCCGGATCGATCCCCATAACCTCGCCCGTACTTTTCATTGCCGGTCCGAGAATAATGTCGGCCCCGGGGAACTTGTCGAACGGAAAAATCGATTTTTTGACGCAGTAATAATTGGGTGAAAGTTGCTCCGTAAACCCAACTTCCTCGAGGGTTTCACCGACCATCAGCCGTGTGGCGTATTTGGCCAGCGGCTCGCCGATCGCTTTTGAAATGAACGGGATCGTACGAGACGCTCTGGGATTCACCTCGATCACAAAAATATCGTCGCCGCGTACGGCCAGCTGAATGTTCATACATCCTTTCACATTCAGCTCTCGCCCGAGTTTACGGGTCATCTCCCGAATTTCATCCACGTGAGACTGTTTGAGAGAATGAGGAGGAAGCGTCATCGTCGTGTCTCCGGAGTGGGTTCCTGCTTCTTCAATATGCTCAAGTATACCGGCCACGACAACGTCCTCCCCGTCCGCCAGCGCATCCACGTCAACTTCGATCGCATTTTCGATGAATCGATCAATCAGAATCGGATGATCGGGCGATGTGTCGACGGCCGTCTTTACGTATTTTTCAAGCTCATCTTCGTCGTAAATAATTTCCATCGCTCGACCGCCCAGCACGTAGCTTGGTCGAACCAGCACCGGATACCCGAGATCGTTACAGATCTGTTTGGCCTCCTTGAGACTGACGGCCAGATCCCCCGGTGGTTGAAGCAGGTCCAGTTTGTCGATCAGGGCATTAAAGCGTTCGCGATCCTCCGATCGATCAATGCTATCGGGATGGGTTCCGATAATTGGAATTCCCCGCTCGAGCAAGCTCGTGCTGATGTTCAACGGGGTTTGTCCGCCGAACTGCACGATGACGCCGTCCGGGTCGATTTTCTCACAGATATTTAACACACTTTCCTCGGTCAGTGGTTCGAAAAACAGCAGGTCCGATGTATCGTAGTCGGTACTGACCGTTTCCGGGTTACTGTTCACCATCACCGATTCATAACCCATCTCGTCGAGCGCAAACGCCGCCTGGACGCAGCAGTAATCAAACTCGATGGCCTGACCGATCCGATTGGGGCCCGCGCCGAGAATCACAATTTTTGGATCATCCGTAAGGTCCAGTTCGTCCTCTTTTCCATACGTGGAATAATAATACGGGGTGTACGCCTCGAACTCCCCACCACAGGTATCGACCACCTTGAAGGTCGGCTCAATACCGCGCTCTTTCCGTTCCTCGCGGACCTCGGTACCCTCTGCTTCCAGCAGCTCCCCCAGACGGTTGTCCGAGAACCCATAACGCTTGGCCCGGTGGAGTTCCGAATCGGACACGTTATCAAGCGAACCCGCCTCCTCGATGCTTTCCTCCTGCTCAATAATCTCCTTGATCTGATACAGGAACCAGCTGTCGATCTGACTCCGTTCGTTAATCTTTTCGACGGAGATTCCCGCTTTCAGCGCACGGTAGACCGCAAAAATTCGATCCTCCCGGGGAAGCCCCGCTCGCCGGAGGAGATCATCCCGGGAATCGGGTTCCTCTTTTGTATAGGGGCCGATCCCCTCGTAGCCTTTTTCCAGTGAGCGGAGAGCTTTCTGAAGCGCCTCTTTAAAATTTCGTCCAATTGCCATGGCCTCGCCGATGCTCTTCATTTGAACGGTCAGGTTTTCATCGGCGCCCGGAAACTTCTCAAACTCCCAGCGCGGGGCCTTCACGACCGTGTAATCAATGGTCGGCTCGAAACAGGCGGGGGTTTCCCGTGTAATATCATTCTGAATTTCGTCAAGCCTGAATCCAACCGCCAGCAGAGCAGCAATTTTTGCAATCGGAAACCCGGTTGCTTTCGAAGCCAGCGCCGAACTCCGCGATACCCGCGGATTCATTTCAATCACGGTCATCTCCCCGGTGTCCTGATGGAACGCAAATTGTATGTTCGACCCACCGGTTTCAACACCAATCTGACGCATAATATCAAGTGCGGCGTTCCGCATGCGCTGGTACTCCCGGTCCGTCAGCGTCTGAGTTGGAGCCACGGTGAGACTCTCCCCCGTGTGAATGCCCATTGGATCAATATTTTCAACTCCGCACACGATGACCACATTGTCATCCACATCCCGCATCACTTCCAGCTCGTACTCCTTCCAGCCAACGAGGTACTCCTCGATCAGCACTTCGTTAATCATGCTCTGGTTCAAGCCGTGGCTGACGATCCGATCGAACTCCTGAATATTGTATGCGATCCCACCACCGGTCCCTCCGAGGGTAAAACTGGACCGAATAACACAGGGGAGCCCCACGTCCTTAAGAATGGTTCGAGCTTCCTGCAGGTTATTGGCGTACTCGTTGGTCGGCATATTGAGTTCCAGTTCCTGCAGGTTCTGTTTGAAGAGTTTCCGATCTTCCGCTTCATTAATGACATCCTTCTGAGCACCAATCATCTCGATGTCCAGCTCATCCAGGACACCGCTGTCCGAGAGCTGCACTGCCAGATTCAAACCGGTCTGTCCGCCAAGTGTCGGGAGAATCGCGTCCGGATTCTCCTTTCGGCAAATTTTTTCGAGATAGTCCGGAGACAGGGGTTCAATGTACGTTCGATCCGAAAACTCCGGATCGGTCATGATTGTGGCGGGGTTGGAATTGACAAGGACGATCTCGTATCCCGCTTCCTTGAGGGCCTTGAGGGCCTGGGTTCCGGAATAATCAAACTCACACGCCTGCCCGATGATAATCGGACCGGATCCGATCACAATCAACTTTTCAAGATCTTCACGTTTTGGCATAGTTTAGGACCTGTACTAACATGACAACGTGAGAAATACGTAACCTCAGCATCTTGATTTCGGAGGAGGTCACGGAATTTTGAAGAAACAAAACCGAAAACAGAACATTTTTGACAAAAAGACACAGAGTTTGACCGAATTAAAAATATCCCTTTTCGGGATTCTTCGTAAACGGGCCATCTGCTGGAGCTCTTCTCCTCAACAGCCCAATTCTGGAACTCATTCGTCGTAAATCCTTGCAGCCGCCCCGTTTACGAAGAAGAAAGAATACGGACTTCTCGCGTTGTCATGCCAACACAATTCTGTTCTCAATCGCCAACTGGACCGGAGCCGGTGGAAAAGCAGCCAAAAAAAACTCGCCACCACAGACCGGTCCCCTACCACGGGAAACCTGTCAGAGATCGGTCTGAACGTCAGAGAAGTCACACCAGCAATCACACATCAATTTCATGCCCGGGAACATCACAATCGTCCCACGACGTGTGATTTCCGAGCAGCGAATTCCGGGGACAGCCCTTCTCCCGCGACATCCGCTGCAGACGACTCCAGCCTCATAATTCAAGCATGAGTTTAAGGAAGCCATCCTCCGTTTGCAAACGTCCTGAGATGATCGGATTGATCACCGGAAGGGATCCTGTAAATTGAATCAAACCGGGAGGCAACGGAATAAAGAGACAAGATCCAAAAGGACCGGCCTTTTCGAAGTGATTCTGAGACAAACTCCTCCGCGCGACGAAGTTCGGACCGACCTGAAGCCCTTCAGGAAAACCGGCAAGGAAACCGCGTTAGCCGGGACATAAAAAAAGAGCGGGCGACCGGATTTGAACCGGCGACGACCACGTTGGCAACGTGGTGCTCTACCACTGAGCTACGCCCGCTAATCGAAGGTATTCTAAAATGCGGCGGAGTCGGAGTCAAGGATTTCGCCTAATCGTCCTCCGGGTAAATCAAAATCCGGGAGCAGTTGTCACAGAAACGGATTTCCTCCCGGCGGTAAAGTTGATTCATCTCCTGCTTGGTTAGATTCTGAAAACAACCCTGACAGGCCCCGCTTGAAACCCGGGCGAGGGCGCGGGAATCGGATTTGTTGTTATGAACCATCTCGTAATCCTCGAGAATATCATTTGGAATCTCCCTGCAGATTTCATCTCGCTGTTCCTGTAGTTCCTCCTTTTTCTCGCGGAGTTTCTCCAGCTCTTCCTCACACTTTTCTCGAAACGATTCCAGATCCTTTTCCTCCTCTTCAATCTGCTCCTCGAGGTCCTCGACCTTCCGCTCGATTGCTTCCTGTTCCTCCATTAGTTCGAGGGTTTTTTCCTCGACCTGCTCAGCATCGGATTCCACATGTCCGATTTCCTTCTGGATCCCGGCGTATTCCTTGTTGCTATCCGCGTTCAGAAGCTTCTGCTTGAGTTCCTCCCGCTTGCTCCGGAGCTCGTCCAGGCGCAGGTTCTTGCGATCCACCTTCTTCCTGATTTCATTCAGTTCCTCCTCCCGCTTTTCCTTGCGTTCCCGGAGTTCTTCAAGGGATTCGGACCGGCGATCAATTTTCTCCGGGATGTCATCCATCTTGTTATTAAGCCGGTCGAACTGCAGATCGAGGTCCTGTATCCGCTTGAGTTGCTCCATGACCTCCTGCATCTGTCCGGATTGTACGTCCGTTTCATTCGTCATTTGTGTATGAGATAAACGGCTTCAATCTGAATCAACATCAAAGATTACCGGCGGTGAACTGTTTTAAGAAAGCCTTCGAGTTTCCGGCTTCGAATCGGCTTCTGAAGTTTCTCGACGGCTTTTGCTTCAATCTGTCGCACACGCTCCCGGGTGACTTTGAAGATCCGGCCCACCTCCTCGAGCGTGTAACTGTACCCCGTGCCAATGCCATATCGGAGCTTGATGATCTCCCGTTCCCGGAAGGACAGCATCTGCAGCACCTTTTTAACTTTCTCCTTCAGCAGATCCTGTGTGGCAATGCTGGATGGGTTCTCAATGCTTTCGTCCTCGATGAAATCCGCGAACTCCGAATCCTCACCGTCACCGATCGGACGACCCAGGGAGATCGGATTCCGTGC
>CAZSFH010000033.1:0-1002 GCA_964606115.1 uncultured Planctomycetia bacterium
CTGCCGGTTTGCCCGATCAGGCGTCCCTTTAAAAATTCAGCCCCTCCTCCCTCCGGAGAGAATGATTCGCTTCCCGTCCGGTGCAATTTCTGCGAAACACGGCCCACCTCTTCCCGAAGGTCATCATGATAATTCGCCAGTCGTTCGGCGAGTTCTGGATGTCGGATGGACAGAAACTGCACGGCTGATAAAGCGGCATTAAATGATTTTCCGGCATCCACCGCTACAATTGGAGCTCCGGTGGGCATGCCGATTACCGAATCCACGGATTTTTCCTGAACGGGAACCCCAATCACCGGCAGGGGATAAGCAATGGAAGCCGTCATGTTCGGTAGGTCCGCGGATTTTCCTCCGGCTCCTGCAATGATAAGATCCAGCCCCCGGGCCACGGCATTCGTTGCATACGCATACATTAAATCGGGGGTTCTGTGTGCGGAAACCACGTACGTTTCAAACGTAAACCGGGCTTCAGGAGGATTTTCGAAGTCAGTGACCTCCTCAAATCCCAGGGTGCTCAATGCATCATAAGCCCCGTCCGATGAATCGCCTCCCATCATCACCTCAAAATCCGAATCCGATCCCATAATAATCCCGATATCGGGTGTCGATTCAGAATCGAGATCTAGTTCGGCCTGACGTTCGAGGGTTCGAATGATATCTTCTACCGGACTTAAATCGCTCATGGTAGAAACGTTAGTTGATAATGTAACTGATTCACGGTTTCCAGAAGAGACTCCGGATTGTCTCCGGTTCGGGTAAAATGTCCCATTTTTCGAAGTGGCCGTTCGATTTTTTTTCCATACCAGTGCAGGTGTGTTCGAGGAGCCTCAAGCAAACGATCCGTGCCTTCGAGCTTTACCTTTCGCTCTCCTTCACTTCCGAGAATGTTCGCCGTGACCGCCGGTGACACGAGTTCCGTACTGCCGAAAGGGCGTCCGGTTATCGCTCGAAGGTGTTGCTCGAACTGTGAGGTTACAGCGCCCTCGATGGTCCAGTGTCCAG
>CAZSFH010000033.1:1012-8547 GCA_964606115.1 uncultured Planctomycetia bacterium
ATTATGCGGACGCGGAGCAATTTCATTTACCAGAATTTTTTCGTCCGCCTCGAATAGTTCAATGCCATAGACCCCATATCCATCCAGGAGGTCCAGTACGTCTCGAGCAACTTTCCGGGCCCGTTCCCGAACCTCTTTCGTCGTCCGGGCGGGCGTGATGGTTCGACGCAGTATCTCCTCTCGATGAACGGTTTCCGTCACGGGATACACGTCCTTTCCTTCCACGCCACAGACACCGATGACGGAAAGTTCCCGATCATAATCAACAAATCGTTCAGCCATGATCATCGACGAAAGTTCCGAACGTCGTTCTTCAAATCTCTCCTCGGATTTCAACAGGGCATTCCCTCGTCCGTCATACCCTCCCCGTCGGGCCTTGAGCATCATGGGCATTCCGAATGCCTCTCGCGCCTCCAGCATATCGTCTCTGGAAGAAATTGTTCTGAAGGAGGGAACGGGTACGCCCTGTTCAGAAAGTGTTACCTTCTGACGATACTTATCCTGAATCATCTGAAGCGTCTCAGGACGGGGATGTACGGGAATCGAAGGATCTAATCGCTGGATCACCTCCGGATCCGCAAGCTCAATATCATAGGTCACCACATCCGCCCGCTCGATTAGTTCCTGTACAGCTTCCGGCTCATCGAAATCACCGACGATTTGATCCCGGGCTATCGGGCAAGCAGGAGCGTCGGGCGTTGGATCCAGAAAGATGATTTCCATTCCGAGGGGCGTGGCGGCCTCACCCATCATTCGACAGAGCTGACCCCCGCCAATCACTCCGATTGTTTCGGGCTCCGACGTAAGTGTCATCGGGAATCCGGGATCAGAAACGAAAAATTACGAACGTCAAATAACTGAATGAAATGGTGGCCCTTGTTCAACGATGCATCCGAATCAAAAGTAGCTGCTCTTCGGAAAACCTCACCTACAAAGGTGGTGTACGCTCAGCGGGCCGTCTTTTCGGTCAGAAAATGCAGCTTTTTCCCGAGATTATGCCTGAGTGTACGCATAATTGAGAAAATCCGTCCTTTCCGGATCAATGCCTTCGTTGGACCCCCATCATTTTATACACAACGTCTCACTCAGTCAATATGAGAGCATCCTTCCGGAAAGAAACCGGGCCCGGCCATAAAGTAAGGATAAGAGACCCTCGAGGACCACGGATGTCAGCAAGCGCATGAGGAGGAATTATTTTCTTCACAGAACAACTGGAGTGGAAAATCAACTTCTACTCCGATGATCGCTTTCGAGTTATCCTCCTTGATTTCACAGGAGCGGATCACCCCTTGTTCCTCCAGTAACTCTCCATTATCCAATGATAGATTCAAGGTGATGGGCTCCCCTTCCCGGAAAGGGGGTGCTTCTTTCAATCGAACTCCTACTCTAGAATACTCGATCAATTGAGCGGAGGAGCAAACACGGTCATCCTCATCTCCAACGGTTACCGGTACCGGTTCCTCCAGATCCTTTCGTTCATAACGACGCCGTTCAACCGTTCCGGGACCCTTTTGCTTTGCAAGGTAGAGAGATTGGTCCGCTCGATCCAGAAATTCCTCCACCGTCTCAATACGATCATCGTGATCGTAAGCACTCCCGTCAAATTCGGCGACACCCACACAACATTTCACCTCCACGTCCCTTTTGTTCGGCACGCTAAAGGTATGACTCTCGATCAGATCCGTCATTTTTTGGGCCACCCTCAGAGCACCGGAGGAATCCGTATTCCTTAACCCCAGAAGAAATTCATCTCCACCGTACCGTCCGACGATATCATCGGCCCGGACGGACTCGTTCATCAACTGAGCCGTCCGCTTAAGCAGATAATCCCCCGCGACGTGGCCGAGCTGGTCATTCAGTGATTTGAACCCGTCAAGGTCAACGAGACACAGACTGAAATACTGATCATGCCGAACAGCGGATTTCATTTCCTCAAGAATCCGCTTGAAACTGAACCGGCGGTTAAACAGATTGGTCAATTCGTCAAAACGAGCGGCGCGCTTTCGCTCAACTTTATTCTGACGCTGGGTGATGGAATATTTGACGGAGGTCAGCAGACGTTCGGGGGTCAAGTTTTCTTTGACTCGATAATCATCCGCTCCGATGCGAAAGGATCTGGCCGCAATTTCCTCGTCTCCATCGCCTGTCAAAATGACGACCGGGATTCCGAACTCCTGAACTCGGATCTGTCGGACCAGCGAAAAACCAGTATTCTTTTTTAGCTGATACTCCATCAGGACAATATCAGGAGGCGATGATTCGATCAATTCCATCACTTCGTTCGCGGACTGGACGTGCATCGTTTTCACCTCCCACTGCTGTATCTGCTCCAGACACTCCAATACTCGCAAATCTTCAGCGTGGGCTGGGTCAACGACTAAAACCTCAAGCTCCTCATGATACTCTTCCATGCCAGGTCCCCCAAAGAATGTTATTCGGTATAAATAATGTCAGTATCCCGATCTCCATCCGGGAATCTACGAAACACACCCGCAGAACCTATTTTGAATAAGGAACAGTCTGCCCTCCGACCGGAATTACCGGATCGGATCCAGGGTTCGCGGTAAGCGTGGAAGAAACCGCCGGGGAACAAATCAAGGTATATTTCAAATTTTCCGACTTGTTTTGTCGTCTCGCTACGGGTTGGAGGTAATTCCTTGTTGGGGTCCGATAAAAACCGTGATTGCAAAAAGAAACGAATATATTCCCGGGACGGCCCTCCCCGTGCATTCAGATTCGACTTATAAATGCCTCAAAATGTTCTGTGAAGGAAGGCTAGCAGACTACTGAAACCCACCTTCAAATTTACGCCAGTATCATAATAATATTGGCATTTAGATTCAACCCGCATGTATATTCTTGAAAATGAAAGTTAATTTGGTCGCATAACCGATCCCCTTCACATCTCAACTCGAGACGTAGACCCATCGAATCTTTCGCAAACAGACTGTAAAAGGTTTTCAAGGGAAGACCATGTTGAAAACTAACGCTTGTTCATCCGATGATATAAAAGTTCAGGGGAAGATCTGAAGAAGTGGTTCAATGTAATTCACGAAAGACATCCGGAATTCCGTTAAAAAATTCCACGGTGTCCGCTTTCTCTCATCAATTTGAGACTCGATCATGTCTGGCACAACACTGTTACTGCTCATTGACGCCTGCCTCTTTATCGCGCTGATCTATTACATCTGGAAGGTCGATCAGCTCAAGGAATCTTCGGATGAAAGCGGTCAGCCCAATGCTGAAATGAAAACGAAACAGCGACAACTTCAAAACACGAAGAATGAACTGTCAGAGGTTAAAGAACAGCTCTCGGAGCGAAAAAAGGAACTTTCCTACTACAAAGAGCAATTCCAGTCGACAAAGGAAGAACTGGAGGAGGTACGCACCCGCCTTGAGGACGAGAACGAAAAAGAGAAAGATCGGGACACCGACGTATCGGAGATTCGTGAGAAACTGAACACCACGGAGAAAAAACTTCAGAAAAAAACGGAAGAACGGGATCAGCTTATGGAAGAGCGAAACGAGCTGGAGAAAGAGCGAGACGAATTGAAAGAAGCCCTCAATCAACAGAAATCAAAACTGCAATCCGCCCGGGACAAGATGAAGAATCTTGAAACCAAACTCTCCACACGAGATGAGGAACTACAGGAAGCCCGAAAACAGATCAATCGTCTTCAGAACCAACTCGACCAGGCCCGTCGGGCTCCCTCGTCCGAAACAGCGGACTCAAAACAGGAAAACCACGAAGTGGAGGAAAACCCTCAAACCGATCAACAAAATTCCGTGAACGAGGAACGTTCGGCTAAAAACAACTCCCGGGAGGACGACGCTGGACCCCACTCAGGAACCGGTACCGAGCAGGTTTCACCCCCGAAATCAACCAATGCACAGATAACAGATGCGGAAGAGAACCCGGCGGAGCTAAAAACCCCCTCGAAGCAATTACTAAAAAAGGGCCTTCTACCCGCCTGGAATCGACTTCATCCACTTCCGGACCTGGATAATCTCCGGAATGTCTACGACGTCTTTGGAGCCCCGAACGAATTTCAGTTAGCCTCCTTCTCCGTTGGAGAGGAATGTAAACGGATGTTAAACGAGTTCGGAGAGGACGAAATTATTGAAAAATTCCGGGATCTGTCCTCTCTCCGCTCGGAAATTAAAGATCAGCTGTCGGACTCACTGTTTCAGTTCTACGAACATCTATCGGTGAAGGGAAAAACGATCACACAGCTTGAACGTAACGACCGATTTCCGGAATATCCCTTCTGGAAATGGTACCTGAACGAAAAGGTCGATCTGACCCTTACGGATCCGGAGTTTGTAAATCAACGGGACTTTCATTTTCAGAACTTCCTGGATCACGTCATAAAATTCCGGGACGGTGATGACTCTCGCACCAGAGAATTTGCAAATTCCCTCTTCAAAAAAATTACGGAAACCGTCAGTGAACAAAACGAAGAGGAAAATCCACTGGAACGGATGGACCGTGTATTTTCCAGCCTTCCGAAGAAGCTTGATAAAATCGACGAACAGGTGCGCCGCCTAAAATCCACCCTTAACTCCCGTATCGAAGCAACCGTGGATGCTCCTTCGGTGAATGAAGAGAACCTGCAATCCGATGAACTGTTCCAGAAGTTCAGAAGCCAATCAAGAAATGAACAATAGGATGAAGCACCTCTTTATTCCAGGAAACTCCTGAACCATTTTCGTTCGAAAGACAAACTCTTTCACGCAAAGCGCTGTTAATTGACGTCTCGACTTCTCATGTTTCACTCGTTTTCCCAGGGAGAACGGTACGGTGGATAAATTTGTCGTTGAAGGGGGAACTCGTCTGGAAGGATCGGTTCGTAACTCCGGAGCAAAAAACTGCGTCTTGCTCCTGATGGCAGCCACCCTGCTGACGGAGGAAGAATGTACCATTCATAACGTCCCGGATTTGCGGGATGTACATACGCTTTCGTCCATCCTCGAAGAACTGGGCGTCAACGTCCAGATGGAAGACGGAACAATTCACACGTCGGTCGAAGATCCCACGAAATGTAAAGCGCCGTATGATCTCGTGCGAAAAATGCGGGCCTCCGTTTGTGTACTGGGTCCCCTTCTGGGACGACGGGGAAAAGCCGACGTCTCAATGCCGGGGGGTTGTGTAATCGGAGTACGTCCGATTAACCTGCACATTAAAGGATTTCGTGCCCTGAACGCGGAAATCAACATCGAAGAGGGCTACGTCAAAGGGAAAGCAACAAATCTCAAAGGAAGCCAGATTTTTCTTGGAGGGCCACATGGATCGACGGTGACCGGAACAGCCAACGTCATGATGGCCGCCGTGCTCGCCGATGGTCGGACTGTTATTGATGAAGCGGCGTGTGAACCGGAAGTACAGGAGCTCGCTCATTTCCTCAACAAAATGGGAGCCGACATCAAAAATATCGGCTCGCCTCGCCTGGTGATTGACGGCGTGGACGAACTTTCGGGAGTGGAATTTTCCGCTATCCCGGATCGGATCGAAGCCGGAACGTTTTTAATCGGAGCTGGAATGACCGGTGGGGAAATCACGGTCACCAACACGGAACCGAAATATCTCTCAGCACTCCTCGATATCCTCGAGGAACTCAACATGGACATCGAAGTTGATGACGAGGAAATTTCACTCAAAGCTCCTCGTCAATACCCATCCGCAAATATTTCCACGCTTCCCTATCCCGGATTTCCCACCGATCTCCAGGCTCAGTTCATGGCCATGCTTACGATCGCCGATGGCATCGGGGTCATCACGGAAAAAATCTATCCCGATCGTTTCATGCACGTATCCGAACTCAATCGGATGGGAGCACAAATTCAGAAGGAAGGTGAAACGGCTATCATTAAAGGTGTGGACTTCCTCTCAGGTGCCCCGGTCATGGCTTCCGATCTCCGGGCCTCGGCGGCCCTGGTCTTTGCCGGACTTGTCGCCCGGGGTACAACGGAGGTACGACGGATTTACCATATCGATCGAGGATACGAACGGATCGAAGAAAAAATCCGGAGCCTCGGTGGACGCATCGAACGGGTTCCGGACGAGGAACAACCCTGAACATCTTTCCTTTTACGAGAATTTCATCTATAATCCTTTTTCGGTGCTCGTTTGATTCATTAACCTGACGAATATTCACCCCACCAATGAGAGACAAAAGTCCGGAAGAAATCCAGAAGCTAAAAGAAAAGCTCACCCGCAACGGGTTTGAGGAACTCACGACCGCTGAAGACGTCGATGCGTTCCTCTCCCGTCCCGGTACTAAACTAATTGTGATCAACTCGGTCTGCAGCTGTGCGGGGGAAGCCGTTCGAGACGGGGTGGTGGAGGCGGTGCAATCCTCACTTCACGTCGACCATATGGCCACGGTCTTTGCAGGCGTCGACGACGAAGCAACTGAAAAAGTACGTAAACAAGCTCCGGAAATGGAACCAAGCAGTCCGGCCATTTACCTGTTCGACGGCAATAAGGCCCATACCTATATCCCCCGGAAGTACACAATGAAACACCAATATCAAGCAAGCAAGGTGACCGAAAGACTGCACGAATCCGTCAGAGAGCTGAACGGAGCATCGGTGTCCTGACTCCATAACTCCATGGATTACACGGTCTGAAACCTCGATCCCTTAAAAGCCTCACTCACGCCTTTTCCTGGCTATTCGAAGCCCTGTTATCCAATCACCCCGAGCCGATTCATTTCTCGTTTCAGCTGTTCCTTTCGCTTTTTATCAAGGCTTACGAGTGGCTTTCTGAGCTCTCCTTCAATCCGGCCAGCGATGGCAAGAGCGGTCTTGACGGGAATGGGATTTGTTTCGGACATAAGGAGATCCATCAATGGGTACAGTTCTTCGTGGAGCTCCCGGCTCTTTTCATGATCCCCCTCCAGGTACCGATGCACCATGGTTGACGTTCGATCGGGACAAACGTTCGCTACAACCGAAATGATTCCGCTTCCTCCGAGTGCAAGCAGGGGATAAGTCAGGGCGTCACTTCCGGAAAGCAACTCGATTTGAGAGGAGCGTCGAAGGTCCATTGCATGAGTCAGATCACCACTGGCCTCCTTGATCGCGTGGATGTGATCCAGCTTCGAAAGCTCGACAACGGTTTCCGCCGGAATCCCCGTTCCCGAACGACCCGGATTATCATACATTATAATTGGACATTCCGTATTATGAGCTATGGACTCGTAATGTGCGTACAGACCGTCCTTATTGGGCTTGTTGTACGGTGGACAGACGATTAACGCTCCATCACAACCAGCGGACCGGGCATACGAGGTCAAACGGATGGTCTCACGGGTCGAGGAGGTCCCCGTCCCCGCGATGACAAGCGCTCTCTCATCCACATGCTCCACGGCAGCGTCAATAAGTTCCTGTTTTTCCTCCATGGAAAGAGCTGGGGCCTCTCCCGTCGTTCCGGAGACCACAATACCGTCGATGCCCGATGCAATCTGCCAGTCGATCAGAGACTGGAGATGATCGTGGTGAATATCGTCCGCTCCCTGCTCGAACGGAGTTAC
>CAZSFH010000033.1:8557-17563 GCA_964606115.1 uncultured Planctomycetia bacterium
CAACATGAGCTCCCTCAAACATTGCTTTTCGACTCCTGGAAATAGATAAAGATGAGATAAGCAAATGAAAACACGGCGTTTTCCAGCTCTGTTCTTTCCCGTCCTGTTAACGGGACCAGCGATGAATACATTCGACCATATCCTGAACCGCACGTTCGATCCCGGTGAAGATGGAGCGTGACACAATGCTGTGACCGATATTCAGTTCCTCAATTTCGGGCACGGAAGCAATGCCCCTGACGTTCCGGTAATCGAGACCGTGACCGGCTGCTACATGGAGGTTCAAATTGTCCGCAGTTGTGGCACATTTTGAAAGCTCGCTCAGGGCCCTGTCCCGAACCTCCTGATGTTCCGCCTCCGCATACGGACCGGTATGAAGTTCTACCCCGTCCGCTCCCACTCGCTGGCTTGCCTCTAACTGCTCCCGATCCGGGTCCACAAATAAATTCACCTGAATGTTTTTAGACTGGAACGTTTCAACAACCGATTGAACGCGATTATCCTGTCCTGAAACGTCAAGTCCTCCTTCTGTAGTTACTTCTTCCCGGCGCTCCGGAACGAACGTTACACGATCCGGAGATCGATCCAGTGCAATCTCTCTCAAGCTCCAGGTTGACCCCGGTCTGAACCGTTTCGAGTAGCAATTTCAAATCCCGCTCCTGTATGTGCCTTCGGTCCTCACGCAGGTGAACCACGATGTGATCAGCTCCTCCCCGTTCAGCTTCTAAAGCGGCGTAAACCGGATCGGGCTCGGTGGTCTGTCGGGCCTCCCGAACCGTTGCTACGTGATCCACGTTCACTCCCAGTTCACAGGGTTGCCTGAGCCTGGATTCCGTCATTCCGATTGGTCCTCTTTCAAAACTTTAGAAGGGAAAATAAAACCGCACCCATTCAAACAAAAAATATAAAAACAATCAGACCGCGTGACTTGCATACAGGAGACGATAAACTTAACCTTCAGGTGAGGAACCTTCCGGAAGCGAAACGTTCTATCTTGAAGAGGAAAACCTGGATCGATTTCCCCGAATTATCCTCGAATGCGTGAGAACCCGCAGGGCTTTTTAATCCACCTCAAGCATCCGCTGAAGCTGTTTTTGGCTGATCGTGTCAATTCCAAGATTACGCGCTTTCTCGTAATCCCGATCGTTCTCATATCCTGAACCGATCACCAGAAAATTAGTTCGATTAGTCACATCCGGCTCAACCCGATGGCCGTTTTTCTTAATCAATTCGCGGAGCATCGATCGGGTGTACTGCCCCTGCATCTGACCTGCAAAAACAAACACTTTGACATCCTGCTTGCTGAATTTTTCACTTCGAACGAAATCCTCGGACTCGATCGGCTTATTCAGTGCGTCAATCTGATTTTTGATCTTAAACCTGGAATAATCCTCAAATCGATCCGTTACTTCGATCGTTCCTTTCTGAACCCGCCGCCCTCCTTTGATCGTGTCAAATACCTCAAACTCCGTACCTCGAAACAACCCATCTTTTCGACCGATATCGATAAAACCGGTCATGGCGTCCTGATTGACCGTTAAGATGGACCCATCGGCGCGGTTCTTAAACTTACGGCGGGTGGTTTTCCGCTCCTGTTCTCGAAGCTTCTTCAGTTTCTTTTCTAGTTCAACAATACGATCCTTTTTCTTTTCAATGACCCGGGTTTGTTTGTCAAGTAATTTGTTCTTTTCTTGTTGCTTGTTCCAGACCTTAACTCCTTCTTCCTCGAGATTCTCCATAACAAGCTGCTGATTACTCAGAACGTCCTCCCGGAGGCTTTCAATATCGGACCGCAGACTGGAAACTTCCTGTCGTTTATTGCTGATCACATTGGAAACTTTCTGCTGATCACCGTACTTTCTCGTAAAGGTATAATAGGATTTTCTTGTGCTTTCGATCTGATTTTTGATGTTGTCCCGTTTCGAGTGGAGGGTTGAAATAAACTCATTCATCTTTGTCAGAAGCGTCGCGACGGTCACCCCTTCTTCATCTCCGGTCAGCACACGAGGTTTGAAGGTAGCAGGATCAACGTCTTCCTCCACCTTCCAGTCCCCTTTATTGGAGATTCCCTCCAGGTCGACTTCATCCCGGAGCAAAAGCAAGGACTTTCGCACTCGATTCAGATGTTCGGCCATGGTCTGAATATTCGTGATGGCTTTATCCCGCTGAGAACCAACGGCCTTATAATACGATTGCAGGACCTCCTCCGTGCGAACGGGATCGGAAGTCACTTGATCAATAAACGACGACGAGTAACCCGCATCTTCTAAAATACCCCTTGCCTTTTCCACAAGATTTCCTTCGCTCTTCAGCTTTTCGATTTCCGGGTATGTTTCAAACCGGTAGAGGCCATCTTTCAGGTATTCACGCTCGTGGTCCTCGGAGGGCACCATGTTTAACGGGAGATACCGCCAGCCCAGCACTTCCGAAACACTTCTTAACCGCTCTAGTTTCTTGTTAAAATTCTTCTTCTGAGTTTTGAGGTTGTCTTTTCGTTCAGGAAGCGCATCTGTTCGTAGCTTTTCCTTCGCTTTATACGCTCGCCAGCCAAGATAAGCGGTGAGAACGAACACAAAAAGTGAAATGCCGAGAACAATTTTTATCGTGGGATCGTTTTGATTTCTCATGTGATTTTATTCACCCAGAAACGGGGTCAGGTCCTGAAGCTGCATCAGCGGGACACCCAGGGTTTTCGCTTTCTGGAATTTCGGATCTTCCTTGTAGTTCCCGCTAACGATCAGAAAATCAATATCGACACTCACCTCGTCCCGTACGGCTCCCCCGGCTTTTTCAATTAACATCCGAATCCGCTTGCGGTTGGAGAATGATCCCGCAAGAGCATAAATCTGTTGCTCCTTCCGATCAAACACGGGGTTCAGTATAAAATCATCCTTCAGGATGGGTTGATCAGGGGACTGCAGAGAAACCACTTTACAGCGGGCGTAATCCGAAAAGACCTCCTTCACCTCAATCACGCCCTTTTCCAATTTCTGGTCCCGCTTTCCTCGACTATACACTTTAAAAATAACCCCGGGCTTTAGCCGATCCTCACGTCCGAGGTCGATGTACGCCCAATCATTTTCAGTGGTGGAGCGTAGAATTTTACCATCCGGATTCTGTTCCACAACCACATTGACTTCCTGCTGACGGAGCTTGCTGATTTCATTCTGGAGATCGATGATGCGATCATCGAGCTTGCTCAGCTGTTGATTGTGCTCATCGCGTGCCTCGGTCATCGTATCCTGAATCTCACTCACCGCCTCCTCCCCCCGTGACTGAATCTCCTGTGCCGTATTCTTTAAGTCCCCACGATTGGCGGTCAGCGTGGTTTTGATGTTGGAGAGCATATTCGTGTAACGATCATGGGCTCCCTCATACCTCTCAAGACGTTGCTGCTGATGACTCAGCATATTGGCAACCCGCTCTTGCTGCTGGCGGAGGGGCCGCAGTTGCTGAGCCTCGTTTCGAACTCGCCAGTAGATGGAAAGAATAAGTTGACTCAAAGGCACTTCTTTGTTGGTCAGGTAGGGGTGCTGAGCCTGCCCTTCATCCTTCTCGTCTTTCGGCCCCAGAACTTTCTGACGGATGTTTTCCACCCGTTCACTGGTAAGCTTTTCTTCACCTCCCACCGAACCTACGATATTATCCAGTGAACGTTCGTAACGGTCCAGTTCTCTTGTTCGATTCTTGTAGCGATTCTGTTCTTTCGTAATTTCCTGAATCCGGGCCTCGTATTCATTTTTCTCCATCACCATCAGGACCCACCACACGGGAGCGGCAAACGAAAGAAGAATGGAGATATACATGCAAACCTGCAGGATCGTGTAACCCCCTTCTTTCGGGCGGGCCCTCATATTTGCCATGTTCTTTTATCCTTGAGTTGAACGTGTGCCAGGCTCAAACGTGAATGGCTCGGGTACGGTTCGACCGAAACGTCACGGGGTCGAATACCCGTCTTTACATTCGCTGAAACAATATTCGTGTGAGATTATAGTCCGTCCCCTATTTGAATTCAAATTTCTTCAATCGTCTTCTGGTTGAACGCCGAAAACCGCCGGCTTATGAATCGTCCATCAGTACGACGGGCGAGGCCTGATGTCGGGATTCCTTCATTCGCCGCAGGGCCTCCGGAAGCTGTTCGAACGAGAAACGCTCGGTTGCGGGCTCAACGGGCACTTCAGCGGCCAGCTCCAGAAAATCCGATACGTCCTTCCGAGTGCTGGCCGTGACACTTCGCACCGTTCGCTCCCGGTACAGATACCGTTCATAATCCATCTCCGGAATCGGACTCAGATAGATCCCGGCAATCGCAAGGGTTCCCCCCTGTCGGAGCTGATCCAGCGCTTCCGGCACAAGCCTGCCGGCGGGGGCAAACAGGATTGAACTATGCATCCGCACACCGGGATCGTCCTCCGCCCGCCCGGTCCAGACCGCTCCCAGTTCACGTGCCAGTTCTCGGTGATGCTCCGATCGGGTAAAGACATAACATTCGCACCCGATGTACCGGGCCGCCTGAATAACCATCGAAGCAGACGACCCGAACCCGTACAGTCCCAGGCGCTCTCCTTCTTCCACCTCGCTTAACCGAAAGGCACGGTACCCAACAACCCCTCCGCAGAGAAGCGGGGCCGTTTGAACCGGCTCCAGAGGATCCGGAACCGGATGCGTAAACTCGATCGGGGCAATCATGTACGAAGCGAACCCACCGTCCACGTCACATCCGGTAAACAAAGCCTCCTTGCAGAGGTTTTCACGACCCGCCCGACAGTCGGTGCACGCCCCACACGTTCGATGAAGCCAAGGAACGCCAACATGATCTCCTTCCTCAAACCGATCGGTGCAACCGCTGACGTCATCCACTCGACCCACAACCTGATGTCCGAGGGTCAAAGGTATTTTCGCGGGCTCCACGTCTTCCTCAATGACGTGAAGGTCCGTATGACAAACGCCGCAGGCGAGTACGTCAATTCGAACCTGGTCCTCCTTGGGATCCGGAACGGGTTCATTCTTCAACCGAATACGATCCTCTGCAAACGGACCGGTCTCTACCAGTTTCCACGCTTTCATACCAGCACCACCATCAAATTCGTTAGATTGACCTCATGTGAAAAGGTGGCGTGCACTCAACGGGCCGTATTGTTCGGTCAGAACGTGTGGATCTTTTCTGAGATGATGCCATTAAGGCTTCCATTTCCTATAACGCACGACGTGCGGGTGGAAGTAAGAATTTTTAAGGAAACAACCACATGAATGCAAGATGATGAAACATGACGTTGGACCTGCTTTCATCGTCCTCCGGCGTTCCGCCCGCGGACGGGTTTCCGACGAGAAGTGACGCCACAGACGACCCGTTTAACAAGAAGGGAGGATGCGGATTTCCCGCGTAGTCATGCTGGCTTAAGGAAACGGATATTCGATCAACGATGACGCTGTCCTGCGCAACCTGCCACCGTCGATTATCTGTTAAAACTCGCAGCCGTGGTGAGGACGAATTCTAATCGTTCGTGTCACGAACCAAGGTAGAGATCTGGAGAATAAAAAAACCGGCACCGGTCAAAGCCGGTGCCGGCTCGAAATGTTCTGGATCGATTTACTCGCCGGTTTCGATCGGCGCGGCAACGAGATTCCCCCATTCCGTCCAGGACCCGTCGTAATTCTTGACATTCTCGTGATTGAGAATCTTGTTCAGAACGAACCAGGAATGGGAAGACCGCTCACCAATCCGGCAATACGTAATCGTTTCATTATCGGGATCAATGCCCTGGCCTTCGTAAACCTCCTCCAGTTCCTCTTCCGATTTAAATGTGCCATCCTCGTCAATGGCCGATTTCCAGGTGATATTCGTGGCTCCGGGAACGTGGCCGCCTCGCTGGCACGTCTCGTTCATGCCTTCCGGCGCAAGAACCTCACCGGTAAACTCTTCTTTCGAACGCACGTCAACCAGACTGGGTCTCCCGCTATCGATCATTTCCTTCACGTCGTCACGGTAAGCACGAATGTCTTCATTCGGCTCGTCGGCCGTAAAATTACCCGGGCTGGGATCGGGCACTTCCGTGGTCAGTGGCCGGTCTTCATTGACCCACTTTTCACGACCACCGTCAAGAAGACTTGTGTTCTCAAACCCGTAATAGTTAAGCTGCCACAGAGCCCAGGCGGCAAACCAGTTGTAATTGTCCCCGTACAACACGACGTGATCGTCGTTGTTGATTCCGGCTTCACGGATGAGCTCTTCAAATTCCTCCCGGTCGAGCAGGTCCCGCTCAACCTGATCCTGAAGCTGAGTACGCCAGCTCAGGCCGACAGCACCGGGAATATGCCCTTCATCGTACGAGGACGTATCAACGTCCACCTCGAGCAGTTTTATATTTGGATCGTCAAGATGTTCTTCAAGCCAATCCGCACTGACGACAGGTTCAATGTCCTGTTCGGTCATCGTGACACCTCGTAAACAAAAGTAAGGTAAGAAAAAATACGATGTGTTCTAGGAGACTGCTAAAAAACCCTCATGCCACTCACGTCTTGAGGTTTTTTCAGCAGTCTCCTGGTTCAGACTGCAGTGATGTACCGCAACTCCAACCTCAAAAAAGGGAAAGAAGCTGAAACTCCCGATTCGGGAGCAGGAACGACGGTTGGTGTTCTGCAAAATCAGTCGTCTCGATCGGACCCGATCTCATACATTCGTTTACAGGTTACATCACACCTCGACGTTCAACGGCGTTCAGATTTTATTCCTTTTTTCAATTCGTTTCAAGACCGATCCTTTGCTTATTTTCCTGAAATCGATATAATTTGCTTTGCGTGGAACGTGTGCGTGGAATTTATCTGAAGCAACGAAACTTCATCACCATTTCCAAAGAGGTTTACTATGGCCATTGAAGCTCGTCTTTCCGAACAGGAATACTTCTCACCTCCACAATCATTTGTCGAACAGGCGAACTGCAACGATCCCGAGGTATACGATCGCTTCGACCAATTTCCGGAAGGATTCGAAGAATACGCGGAACTTCTGGACTGGAACCAGAAATGGGATCAGGTGCTCGATCAGAGCAACCCTCCGTTCTACAAATGGTTTGTTGGTGGAACGTTAAACGCATGCTACAACTGCGTCGACCGCCACCTTGATCAATATCGAGACAAAACCGCATTCCTGTGGGAAGGCGAAGATGGAGACGTACAGCGCATTGCTTACCAGGATCTTTACCGAAAGGTCAACGAAACGGCGGCCCTGTTCCGGGACGTCGGTCTCGGTGAAGACGATATCCTGACGATCCACCTCCCGATGGTGCCCGCTCTTCCAATAACAATGCTCGCAGCGGCCCGGATCGGAGCTCCCCACAGTGTCGTCTTTGCCGGATTCAGCGCCGACGCTCTGGCTCATCGCATGGACGACGCGGACAGTCGTTACCTTGTGACAATCGACGGGTATTACCGACGTGGAGAGTTTCTCGATCACAAAAAGAAAGCCGATCAGGCCGTCAAACAAGCGGACGTTGACGTAAAAAACGTCCTCGTCTACAGCCGCCACGACGAACTCAGCAACGACTGTCAGGTCCAACAGGACCGGGATCTCGTGGTTCACGAACACATCGACGACTACCACGGTGAACGGGTCGAGCCGGTCCAGCGCGACGCTGAAGATATTCTGTTTATCATGTACACCAGTGGAACCACCGGTAAACCAAAGGCCCCACAGCACCGAACGGGCGGTTATCTGAGTTACGTGGCCGGAACGAGCAAGTATCTATTCGACATACAACCGGAAGACACGTACTGGTGCATGGCCGACATCGGATGGATTACCGGTCACTCCTACATTGTTTATGGACCGCTCGCCCTGGGAGCAACCTCGGTGATGTACGAAGGTGCGCCGGACTACCCGGACAAAGGAGTCACCTGGCGTATCGCGGAAGATTATGACGTGAATATTTTTCATACTTCTCCCACAGCCGTCCGCATGTTCATGAAATGGGGGAAGGAATGGCCTGAAAAATACAACTTTGACTTCAAACATATGACAACCGTCGGCGAACCGATCCAACCGGAAGCCTGGTTGTGGTACTACAAACACATTGGACAAGAAGATGCCGTCATTGTCGACACATGGTGGCAAACGGAAACCGGCGGAGTGCTGATCAGTAACCTTCCCGCTCTTCAGGATATGAAACCGGGTTCAGCCGGAAAACCGATGCCGGGGATTCAACCGGCCATCCTGAATGACGAGGGCGAGCCGATCGAGAAAGGAACCGGAAAAGCCGGAAACCTCGTTATCACCCGTCCCTGGCCGGGGATGCTCCAGACGCTCTACGAGGACGATGATCGATTCATCGAGGAATACTGGGAACGGTTTTCCGACACGGACAGTTCCGATTCGTCCGACTGGTATTACTACCCGGCCGATGGAGCCGTTCAGGCCGAAGACGGTTATTACCGTATCCTGGGACGATTGGACGATGTAATGAACGTCGCGGGACATCGACTCGGCACCATGGAGTTGGAGAGTGCTGTTGCGGAAGTGGAAGAAGTATCCGAGTCCGCGGTGGTCTCCCGCCAGCACGCCGAGAAGGGAGAGGTTCCGGACGTTTACACGACGCTGCGTGAAAACACGAGCGCCGATCCGTCGGAAATCCAGGAACGTATCGTCGAAGCCGTCGAAACGGAAATCGGAAAGTTCGCCCGTCCAAACGCGATTTATATCGTGGACGAACTACCGAAAACCCGAAGCGGTAAGATTATGCGGCGCCTGCTTCAGGACATCAGCAACGAAGAGGATCTCGGAGATACCACCACGCTTCGGGACCCCAGCGTTCCTGAGCAAATTCGGGACAAGGTTCAAAAATAACCTTCTGCTCCGATCTGGTTTGGACTTGGGAATAAAAGGATTGGATCGGTGACTGGCAGCGGGTGAACGTTCCCTGAGTGGACCGGTTACGATTCGAAGATCCGAACCTCCGCTTCCACTTCGAATGGTTCCGCCCAGGAAACCTCTCCGGTCCTTCCGTCAATTGC
>CAZSFH010000034.1:0-17333 GCA_964606115.1 uncultured Planctomycetia bacterium
TCGGCATTGCTTCCTCAAAATTCCGTGACCTTCACCGAAATAAAGATGCTGAGGGGGCGGATTTCTCGCGTTGTCATGCTAATATGGCACCGAAGAGCGTCCGCAGAGAGTACATCCCGTCCGAACGGGTAAAAAAGAAAATGGATCCCTTAACGACGTGCACTCTTGTTCAGGGACGGGTCGTAATTTCGCCGGAAAGCACGGATCATTCCTTCATTTGCGTAGCAATCCCAGACCGGGTCCAGATATCACTCACGCGTTTGTATCAGGTAGAGGTATCCTTCATCCGTTCCGACAAGAATGTATCGAGACGTCACGAACAACCCGTTTCTGGGAATACCGTCCGGAAGACGTGTGGACCAGAAGACGTTTCCGGACTTCCGTTCATAGGCGTGTAGCAGTCCATCGGTATCAGCCGTATAGACCATTTTCCGATCAAATGCGGGGGACACGGACGGTCCCGAAGGCATCGGCCGCTTCCACATGGTCTCGCCCGTCTCCGTATGAATGGATTGGACCCCTCCTTTTTGATTCACGAACACAATTTGCTGATCCCGTCCCGCCAACCCGTGCTTAATTGGTTTATCGGCCCTGAAAAATCGCTTAGCCGTCTGTTTCTCGGGATGAACGGCATAAATCTCTCCGTTCGACATCGGAACAAAAAGTTTTCCGGCGGTTATCACCGAACCGGGTTCGGGAGTCGCATTTCCTTCGTAAAATGTGAACGAAAGACTTGACCTGGATGGATCGGCAGGAATTTTTCGAATAACACCTTCCTCCGTTACGACATAGTACGAGCCGCGAAAGACCTTCACGGACGATGCGGGAGGGCTGTTGAGTGAAACGGAATACTGACCGCTATCCTTCGTAAAATTCAGTACGTGGACCGCCCCGGGGGCCGCCACGGCGAAGATACGGTTCTTGTCCGTACCGAGAATAGGCTGAAGGAATGATTCCCCTTCAAACGTCACAAGCTTCTTCACGAAAGGACGAGATGTCTTCGGTTTGATGACGTACAACGTCCCTTTGTTCGATAGTGCAAACACACGGTCGGAAAGGCCGTGAACAAGATATTTGAATTCGGGCTTACCAGAGGGAGCCGTGCTCCAGTTCTGTACTTTCTCGGAGGATCCCGTCCAGACGTATCCCGTCCGGGTGGTTGCCACAATGGTCTCTCCTTCAATCACCGGTCGACTCGAGATCGGATTCGTTAGATCAAGTTTCCACTTGATTTTCTTTTCAAAATAGATTTCGACCCGTTTCTTCTTGAGGGGAACGAATGAATCCTCTGACTTTTTATAAAAATCAAGAAGAGCCGTATACTTGACTCGCTCTCTTGAGGGAAACATTTCCACAAACGGTGTCGTACCAATTTTCTCCCCGTCGACAAAAACCCGTGCGGAAGACGGTACGGACGTGAATTTTACCGGTTCCTCAATTTGGTCCGCCGCTTCAGTTCGGGCGTATTTTTCGCGAATCCGATTGTTCAACTTGCGAGCTTCATCCAGCTTCCCCTTGTTGACCAATTCTTTGACGTTCTTTAATAATTTCGAGGCTTCTTCTTCTTTTGTTCGAATAAATTGTTTCAGCTCTTCGATGGTCTTTGGATTCACATCTTTTTTTTCGGTTTTTTCAAGTTCCGATAGTTCCTTCATGGCCCGGTCGTACGAAACTCTCCCGGATGGATCTTTCACGTCCTTTTTCAGTCTCATAAGTTTTTTCCGTTCCTCCGACGGGCCAGCACCGGGTTTTTCAGATCCTCCCGTGGACCCGTTAACTATACCCCCGTTTTGAGAGTCCTCTCCATTTTCATCCGGTGTTTGACTTACAAGTTGCCGTTCTCGAAGTTTGGAAATCTGGTTCTGAGCATAGATGCGATGGTAGGTGTACGGATGATCCTTTATGAAGTCACGGTATAACTTGATGGCTTTTTCATACTTCCCCTGTTGACTTATTTTTTGAGCACGTTTTTTTACGAGTTCATACTCCGGATCCGCCATGGTTTGGTACCGGATCACGAAGAACAAACCAACCCCGATCAGAAGAACCAGAGAACCATAAGCGGCGGTCGTTCCCGAGATCGGAATGGACCATTCCGTGTATCCGGCGGCCTGACGAATATCGTCTTCAATTAGCTCCGGGCGCTCGGCCGCTTTCATCAGATAATCCACCGCCTGCTGGCTCTGTTCCGGAACATCATCCGGAAGTTCCCGCACTGCCTGATCCAGATAGGAATGCATTTTAGGATCATTCTGCTGGGCCCGAGCAAGTTCCGCACCGACCATCGACAAACGAATTGAGTTTGGAAAACGCTGGAGAAGTCGTTCCAGAACCTCCTCCGCCCGTTTGTAGTCCCCTCCTTCGATGTAAGTATGAATGAGTGTACCCCCCGTCTGTCGGATTTCCTCCGGATCATTCAGGGCAAGAACGGTATCAAACCATTCCTCTCGTATTTGCTCATTGGACGGATCATTTTCATACGCCTGTTTCAGAAGGGTTTGAGCTTTAGCTTTCTCATCCTCCTCCAGATAATCCTGTGCAAGTGAGTAAAACATTCCGGACGCCTGTTCCTCGTCACCCACCTCGGAAAGCATGGTGGCACACATTTCAGCAGCTTCCCGATCATTCGGATTACGGTTCAGATACTTCTTCAACAATCGCAGGGAAGATTGATATTGTTCATCCTCCGTCAGTTCCTTCGCCGTTTCGATTAACTGCTGGTCCGAATACTCAACCACAATCCCTTCCTGGTGAAGCCGCACGAGGGTTTCGTAAATCTCGTACCGGGAATAATTCAGGTCTGTCAGAAGATCGGACACGGACTTGATGTTTCCGATTTCCTCAAGGATTAAATCCCGACGGGCCTGTTCCGCATCATCCTCCATCGGCGGCAGGTCTTTCCTCTCCACGTAATATATTTCATCCGGATCCGGTATAACCTTCTCGTACTGAGAAAAAGATGTCAGTCGATCCCGGGCTTCCTGAAGAATTTCATCCGTGTCAAACGTTAATTTGAAGGGAGGTCGATACGTCTCCTCGATGTCCGCCTTTCGATCTTCCGTTCGAAAACGGTAATCCGCTTCATCAAGCAGGAAACTGTTCAAAATAGATTCCCGTGCCTGGTCCTCCACGGCTTTTTCAAAATGATCCTGACCGGCAAATCCCTGGTCGTTCAGAACCTGCTTGATCTTCTTTCCTTCGTCATCAGCAATCGATTTTGCCTGTTTTAGCTGAGACGTACTGATATATCCACGCTGGACAAGCAGCTGCAGAAGTTCCCATTCCGAATTGGAATCCGCGATCAGCTCCAGTCCGTCCGCGTTCACTGAAATCAGGGTTCTGTATTCAGTGGCTTGAATAAACAGCAGACCCCACTTTTTTTCGGACCGTAACTCTTCAACCAGTTCGACAAGATCGCCTCGTTCGATGGATCCTTCCCGTTCCATTATGAGTTCACCCCCTGTTTCACGACGTTTTCTCCGGAAATTGTACTGAACGCCGTAATGTTCACAATTTCGTTCACCGACGAGTAATGATTTAGAACATTGACCGGCTTATCCATTCCAAGCAAAATCGGACCGACAAGTTCCGCGTCGGCGAGGTGTTGCGTAATTTTATAGGCAATATTTCCGGATTGAAGATCGGGAAAAATAAGTACATTAGCGTCCCCCTGAATGGCGGAATGCGGAAACGTTTCTTCGGCGATGTCGGAGACCAATGCCGTGTCCGCCTGCATTTCCCCGTCAACCACAAGGTCCGTGTTCTGCTTTTTAATCAACTCCGTCGCCCGTGCGACCTTTTCTGAACGTTCATTTCGTGCTGAGCCAAAGTTGGAAAATGACAGCATAGCAATCCGGGGCTGCAGATCGAAAAAGTGTTCCACGTGACGTCCGGCCATAAGAGCGATTTCGGCCAGTTCTTCCGCGGTCGGATCAATGTTCACAGTTGCATCCGCATAAAACAGAAGACGATCCTCGAGTACCAGCAGATACATCCCTGCAACGCGGGATACATGATCCCGAAGTCCAACAATTTGTAGTGCCGGTCTGATCGTTTCGGGATAGGACCGGTTAATACCACAGATCAGCCCGTCCGCGAGCCCTTCGCGAACAGCCATAAGACCCACGTGATGCGAGTCTTTCATTTTCATGCGTGCCCGGTGCATCGTCATTCCTTTTCGTTTTCGCAGCTCAAAAAGACGCTCCACAAATTCATGCTCCTCCACCACCCGTTCCGAATTCATCAGCTCTATATCATCCAGATCAAGTTCCAGTTCGAGTTCCTCCACTCGTTTCTGAACCTCCTCTCGCGAGCCGATGAGCACGGGTGTCGCTACTTCGTTTTCGAGAAGAACGCCACAGGCGCGGAGAATGTTTTCCTCAAGTGATTCCGGAAAAATCATCCGGCTGTTTCGGTT
This sequence comes from uncultured Planctomycetia bacterium, assembly GCA_964606115.1. Lineage (GTDB taxonomy): Bacteria > Planctomycetota > MHYJ01 > CAYXQY01 > CAYXQY01 > CAYXQY01. Next base: position 4,418 of record CAZSFH010000034.1, read on the forward strand.
CTGGGCCTTATTGATAATTACACGCATCACCTCGCGGGACCGCCCGAGATACCGTTCCAGCGAATGACGATAGGCTTTCAAATCACTAATTTCCTTCCTCGCAACACCCGATTCAATAGCGGCCTCCGCGACTGCGGGAGCTTCTCGCAGAAGTATACGAGGATCAAAGGGTTTCGGGATCAGATACTCCGGTCCAAAGCTCAACTGGTCTTTATCGTACGCCTCGAGAACATTTTCGGGCACGTCTTCCCGAGCAAGCTCGGCAAGGGCTCGTGCCGCAGCTACTTTCATTTCTTCATTTATACCGGTTGCTCTCACGTCCAGCGCCCCACGAAAAATAAATGGAAATCCGAGCACGTTATTCACTTGATTGGGATAATCCGAACGACCGGTCCCAATAATAACGTCGTCGCGAACCTCATGCGCGTCTTCGGGAAGGATTTCCGGATCGGGATTGGCACAAGCGAAAACGATGGGTTGTTTATTCATGGCGGCAACCATCTCCTTCGTGACGATACCTCCGACCGACATCCCGAAAAAAACATCCGCCCCCTCCATCGCATCCGCCAGAGTCCGAGCCTGGGTCTCCGTTGCCACCTGCCGTTTATACTTATTTAAATCTTCACGGCCGGGGTAAATAACCCCCTCAGAATCGATCACCACCAGATGTTCACTTTGTATCCCGAGGCTCTGGAAAAAACGAGCGCAGGCAATACCCGCAGCACCCGCACCGGAAATAACCACGCGAGCACTTTCCAGTGTCTTACCGGCAATTTCCAGACCGTTCATCAGGGCCGCACCAGCAATGATCGCGGTTCCATGCTGATCGTCATGAAGCACGGGAATATCCATGGACTCCTTGAGTTCTCGCTCGATGTAAAAACATTCGGGAGCGGCAATATCCTCGAGGTTGATTCCTCCGAACGTCGGTTCCATCGAACGGACAATTTCAACCAGCTGATCCGGATCGTCCGTGTCCAGTTCAATGTCAAAAACATCGATCCCGGAAAATCGCTTGAACAGAACTCCTTTTCCCTCCATAACCGGTTTGCTCGCAAGAGCACCCGTGTTGCCCAGCCCGAGGGTCGCCGATCCATTGGAGACGACCCCCACAAGATTGGCACGATTCGTATAACGGTAGGAATCATCCGGGTGCTCCTGAATCTCACGCGTGGGCCACGCGACACCGGGAGAGTACGCTAGAGAAAGATCAAGCTGCGTGAGACAGGGTTTCGTGGGGCGAACTTCGAGTTTTCCGGGACGTTCGCCGGCGTGGTAAGCGAGCGCATCCTGTTTGCTCGAATCCATAAGTGATCGATACCCGTAAATGATATTCTCTAATTCATACTATATCTTACCATATATCCCACACCAGACAAAAAAAATCATCGACAACAAGCGGGGTCCAGGTTCAGTTGCACAAGATCGAGAAGACAATGTATGGAACCCTTTTTCTTTCGTGCATCTAATAAAGTGAAGAAGATGGTTATTGTCATATATCACTCATAAACCGAATCCATATAGTTCATAATGAAGATGAACAAACGAACCCGGATCTCCATTTTCGTGCTGTTCTTTCTACTCCTGACGTCCACAACTGGTATCCCCCAGGAAGTTATGGTCCCCGATGACCCGAATGTATCGCTGAATATTACAAAACACCGGGTCCGCATAGATGCCAACAACCGCCATGTGAACGTAACGGCCCGTATTACCTTCAAAAGCACCAATTCACATCAGATTGAGGGAAAATGCCTCTTTCCCGCTCCGGATGACGCCGGCGTGCAATCTCTCTCCATGAACATGAATGGTAAAACACAGGAAGCAAGAATGATGAAACGCGATAAAGCTCAGAAACTTTATCGACGTATCGTTCAGAAACATAATGATCCGGTTGAGTCAATCAAATTTCTCAGTGACCGGTACTTTGAATCGTGCGAAAAGAATCCGCGTCTCGCGAAGTATTTCGCTCGCTCCAGGAACGTGAAGGTGCGGATCAATAATAAACAATACAGTGTTGTTGATCGTTAGGAACAGTCTCCAAAGATCACCCTCTTCCTGTTGGGAAACAGATTTAAAACAAGGTTTTCACCTGAGACGTAACAAAAAAGTCTCAGTAACGGGTTCATCTTTCCCGTTTACCCTGTGAATATCATTTGATTCGGGTGTCGTCTCATCCATGCACTACGGATCTCCATACCCCCTTTTCTCCGGAGAGAAACCGGAGAATAATGTATGGCATGTCAATTGCTCCCCTGTATCTTCGAACATGGACTTGAACGTCAATTTAAGGGGAGTCATAAACTATGAGAATCGCATGCTTTACGGATTGTCTTCCACCTCGGGTCGACGGAGTAGCTCGTTCCTACACCCGTCTCGCTCGTACGTTTCAGGAGCAGGATCAGGAATTTCTGTTTTTCTCACCGTTTCAACCCGGTCCGGAACACTCCTGGAGTACCCGCGTGGTGCAGGTTCAATCAACACCGTTCCCTCCGAACTTTTCCTATCGCTTTTCGCTTCCGTATTTTCAAAACATCTCCGGGAAGCTTCGTTCCTTCGATCCAGATGTCGTTCACGTTTCCTCCCCCACCCTGCTGGGCTGGAGTGCCCTCCGTCGGGCTCGCCGACTTGGCTGTCCCGCCGTAGCAGCCTACCATACCAACTTTCCATGCTACGTGGACCAGTTTAACTGGCTCGAATCCGCCAGCTGGTCCTACCTGCGGGCATTCTACAATCGGTTTGACCGGGTGCACGCACCGTCTGGAACCACAGCGTCGAAACTTCGAAATCGCGGGTTTCAGAATGTCCGTCTTTGGCGTAGAGGTATCGACCGTACCCGTTTCTCACCAGACCATCGGAGCACCGAACTCCGACAGGAGATCAGAAACGATGATGAGCCGATTCTTCTGTACGTGGGTCGACTCGCTCCGGAAAAGAACGTCATGGATCTCGTAACGATCTCAAAACAACTGCGGGAAAAAGGGCCCCCGTTCAAACTGGCAATCGTGGGAGATGGGCCCTGCCGTGAGGACCTGGAAGAATCTCTGCCGAACGCGGTGTTCCCCGGGATCCTGCAAGGCACCGAGCTCTCGACGTGGTATGCCTCCGCGGACATCTTCGTGTTCCCGTCCACTTTTGAGACGTTCGGAAACGTCGTTCTTGAAGCATTCGCCTCGGAGTTACCTGTCGTCGTTCCCGATGAGGGTGCGGTCGTCGAACTGGTGAATGACGGTCAAACCGGTTTAATCACCTCGAATTATACCCCCCAACGAATGGTGTCCGATCTTCAGATTCTCCTTGAGAACGCCTCGAGTCGAAAGGTCATGGGATGGAATGCCCTGCGGGAAGCACGTCGCTACACCTGGTCCACGATCAATGGTGAACTACTTTCGGATTACCGGGAGGTCATAAAGGAACAGAACATGGCCGCTTGATTCCATTCTTGTTGATTTTAGAGGGAAAACGGGGATGACCAATCAGAAGACCGAGAAAACCACAACTGTTCCCATAAAAAAATTGCTCCGGACCGTTATGGTCCTTCTGCCTCTGGGAGCGGCGATTTCTATAGGCATTCATTTCTGGAAATCAGAACAATCCATTCTGTCGGTCCTGACCGACATGAAGATCGCCCCTATTTTGATCGCCTGCCTCCTCGCAACATGCCCGTGGGGATTTCGAACGGCGAAACTTTACGTCTGGACACGCTTCCTTGGAAAGACCATATCGATCAGAAACCTGTTTCGAATTGTCCTCGGCACAGATCTGGGTCGAGCCGTCAGTCCGACGGTTCTTGGAGGAGGCCCCGTCAAAGTCGGGCTGCTTATGAAAAACGGGCTTCAATCCTCACGGGCCCTGACGCTCTCCCTCTGGTCGTCCTGTGAAGATATCGCTTATTTCTTACTGGGGGGGGGAGCTGGTCTCTTACTTGTTCCTACGGATGCTTTCCAGGGAATTGTTCGATTCATTCATCAGGAAGGAGTGAAATCAAGTGTGCTTGTTGCGGTCCCTTCTCTTGTCTTGATGGCAGCCGTCACCTACCGTTATCGAAAATCGATCGACGGGGTCCTCGAAAATTTGAGTCTTTATACAACGGTCAAGCATCACCTCCAATCCTTTCTCCGAACCACCCGCCGGTTTCTGGTGCTTGTTCGGCGAAGCGGAAAGAGAAAACTGGTGCTCAGCTTTTTTTTGACCTCCTGCCAGTGGACCTGCTATTACCTGGTTCTCTATTTTGTACTTTCCTCACTCGGTATACAGGTACACCCGGTGACTGTCGTAGCTCTTCAAGTTCTCCTCTATATCGGTATGCTTCTGGTTCCCACACCAGGAGCAGCAGCGGGAGCAGAAGCTTTGTTTTTGATCATGTTCGGAAGTCTGATACCGGATTCGGATACGGGTGTCGTCACGGCTGGCTGGCGTGCGCTCACGTTCTATTTCCAGATCTGTACCGGACTCGGACTCTTTGTGCTTATCGGAATGTGTACCACAACTTCTTCCTCGAGTGCTTGAGGAAACGGTCAGAAAAAAATTGTCAACACGTAAATGAAAATCTTCAGAGGTCGATTGCATTTTTCCCTTTATCTACAGGGAAAAGAACCTGATCTGTCAGTCAGTGACATCGTTCCAAAAACCGACCGAACATGTTATAATAAACTGAATCAATCACATTGTTCTTCTCATTATTGAGACGAGCTGTCTTATGAGAGGCCCGAACCTGTACCTGGGGATTGTTTTTTCCGTGTTCCTCCCCCTGTTCATCGCCTGTAAGACGACCGGAACCGAACCGGAGACGAAAGGAGTGCCTGTAATCTTTGATTCAGACATGGCGGGGGACCATGACGACGCAGCTGCTCTCGGAATCCTCCATGCCCTGGCTGATCGGGGTGAAGCAACGATTCTGGCGATGGCGGCCTCGGATCGAAACAAATGGACTCCTCTTTGCATGGATGCTATCAATACTTATTTTGGATATACGGACATCCCGATCGGTGCCACAAAGGACCCAAATGCATTTTACAACGAATCCTCTTATACGGGGCCGATCGCGAAAACTTACCCTCGTTCTTATGACTGGAAAAACGCACTCGACGCCCCCTCGGCGATTGATGTCTACCGATCCGTCCTCTCAAATCAACCGGACAAAAGTGTTGTATTCGTGAGCGTCGGGAATCTCAGCAACATGAGTAATCTCCTGAAAAGCAAACCGGACAAACATAGTTCCCTGAACGGGACGGAGCTGGTCCGTAAGAAAGTTCGGCACTGGGTCTGCATGGGCGGAGCCTTCACGAAGGGAGTCCGAAACAAACGGGAGGCCAATATCGTCATGTACCAGAGCGCCGCCGCCCACGCAATTCAACACTGGCCCACGAAGATCACGTTCAACGGATATGGAATCGGAACCGATCTTCATACGGGTCCCGAGTTAAAACATCTACCGGAAGATCACCCCATTCGATTCGCGTATGAAAAGGCACAAAACGGAACGCTTCAACCACACACCAGCTTTGATCTTGCGGCTGTCCTATACGCTGTTCGAGGTCTTGACGGTGGCCCCGCTTCCGACTACTGGTCCGTATCGGAATGGGGTTGGGCCACCGTGAACGAAGACGGTACCACATCGTTCAATGAGGACCCGGACGGTCGACACCGATATCACATAGAAAAAATGAAACCGACACACGTCGCCAGAAAAATTGGGGAAATGTTAAAACGCCTGCCGACAAAAGAAAATTCGTAAAGGGTGTTTACAGCCGATGCACGATCACGATCGTCAAATCGCTGAACGTCCGATTTGTGCTGGAAAGTTCTTCAACCGAATACGACCGGATGTCTTCGCCGGGAAGAGTCAATTCCTCGAGAACCGTGACCGATCTTTTTGTGCTGACCCCGTGATCGATCAGGTGAGCCGCCATGTCCGAAGGCATAAATTCCCAGGGATGAGGTAAGGCGATCACGTGCCGTTTTCCGTCCCGAACGTGACGAACGAATTCATCTCGATCCTCTGTAAGATCCCCGCGTTTATGAAACGTGATAAAAAGGGTTCTCTCAAATGGAAGGTGTGCTCTCGAACAGGCCACCTGAATCGAGCTAATTCCCGGAATCCGGTGAATAGTGAAGCCAACTTCACGCCAGCGATCAATAAATTCCTTATCCGACACACCGGGATCCCCCCAGCAACACACCACCACACGATCCTCCGGACCGGTGTCTCGATAAATTCGCTCAATCTCCGATTGCTGGTTTTCATAAGTGAGAATCTCCAACCGGGCATCAAACTCCTCCTGAAGTATATCCAGGGGTGTTTCAAATCCAGCAATCACATCTGCGGAGGAGAGCTGATCCCGTACCTTCGACGTGAGATAAGCGGGATCTCCGGGCCCCACCCCAACAACACTCAGCCGTTTATCTGACACGAAAATAGTGGAAAACGTGAGAAATCAGAACCTCTATCCAGCGGAAAGATCAACGTTATTCTTCGGAAGAAAAAACTCCTACTTTCACGGCCATCGCAATAAGAAAGCCAAGTAACAGAAAGAGAAATATAAGGGGAAGGTCTGAAATCGTAACGTGCGCGAAAAAATCTAACATAATTTGTCTGGAGCGCTGGAATAACAGAAATGAAACCTGGAAAACGATGCTTTTCGCGACATATTGTACAGAACTTTTTTCATGCAGTTCAACTCCGATTGCACTGCGTGCAAGAATGTGTTAAATAAGATGTATTGAACTGAAAAGCCTGCATTACGTTTTACCTTTGCGTTGAGGGACCTCTCATGAATGATCAATTTAGTAAAGAGAAACGGGAATTCACTCGAATTGATGCGGAGATTCCTGTTCAGTACAGCTTCATGTGTGACTACCGCGATGAACCGGAACTGGACAAAACATATGAAGGTAAAACGGAGGACATCAGTGGTGGGGGACTTCTCTTAAAGGGAAAAATTCCGGAACTATCATGGGTGCCGGAACTTCTGACGAACAAAATGAAAGTTGCCGTAAAACTTCAGTTACAGGAGGAGGACAAATCAGATATCAACGCTCTGACCCGAGTGGCCTGGATCGAGACCATCGATGAGTTTACCCTTGAATCCCAGATGGGGCTTTCGTTTACCGAGATCACAAATGAGGACCAGGACCAAATCTTTAACTTGGTCATCCAGAAGAAAGCTCCTCAGGATTCAGAATAAATCCTCCGGACGGCTGGCCGAGAATCAATCTATGACCCTTCTACCTCACTGCTTAATTTCCCGGTTTCCGGACACCAGATAAAGGACCGCCATCCGAACCGCAAGACCGTTGGTAACCTGTCTGAGAATAACCGATCGGGAACCATCCGCCACGTCCGGCGTCACTTCAACTCCCCGGTTAATCGGGCCCGGATGCATGAGAATGAGATCATCTCTGGCACGCTGCAAGCGTTCCTGGTCCACCCCGAACAGACGCGTGTATTCCCGAATCGAAGGAAACAGATTTGCCGTCTGGCGCTCAAGCTGAATTCGAAGGAGATTCAATACATCCACCCGCTCGATCACGTCGTCGAGGTCATGGGAAACTTCTACTCCCATACGGCGAAAGGCATCCGGCACCAACGTGGATGGTCCACAAAGAATCACATTTGCTCCAAGCTTTTTCAGGGCCTGAACGTTTGATCGAGCCACTCTCGAGTGAGTGATGTCCCCCACAATAGCCACATTTAAACCATCAATTTCTCCTTTCTTTTCTCGAATCGTAAACACATCCAGAAGAGCCTGTGTTGGATGCTCGTGGCCACCGTCTCCAGCATTAATAATACTTGAATCCACCGTTCCGGCAATTCGTTCCGGCGCACCGGGCGAAGCACTTCGATAAATAAAAATATCAACCCCCATTGCTTCGATATTTCGCACCGTATCCCGCATGGACTCCCCTTTTTTGACACTGCTTTTTCCCACTGAGAAATTGACGACGTCGGCGCTCATCCGTTTCGCGGCAAGACTGAACGACGACTTGGTACGAGTTGACGGCTCCTCAAAGAGGGTGACCACAACTTTTCCACGAAGTGCGGGGACTTTCTTGATGTTCCTCGTGGACACTTCCTGAAAGGAATCCGCCGTATCAAGGATTAGAGTCAATTCCCGCGCGCTTAACCGTTCAAGATCAAGTAAATGTTTACGGTCCCAGGTCCCGGATTCCTCAAGGGAAGGCGGAGACAGTTCCGGATTTGGGTCCTCCTGTGCCGCATCCGCCTCAGTTTCACTGTTCGACATATGGAGTCCTCTTTTAAGTAAAATCCTGGAGATAAAAAAACATTTCAGAGATCCTCAACAAAAAGTCCGTGCCTGTCGTCGACGTCCTCCAAACGAAGCCTTACCATTCGATCGGCTGTGACATCAATACACGTCCCGGCAATATCCGGAGCGATCGGAAGTTCTCGGTGATCCCGATCGACAAGAACGGATAGCAAAACTCTGGCCGGTCTTCCGAAATCAAATATCTCATTCAGTGCAGCGCGTACCGTTCGTCCCGTGAACAATATGTCGTCCACGAGCAGAATTTCTCTGTTTTCCAGGTCAAACATACACTCGGTTCCTTCGATCACGGGTCGAGCCCCCGTTCGATCCAGATCATCCCGATACAGGGTGATATCAAGCTGCCCGAACGGAACTTCCGATCCATGTTCTTTTTCGTACTCACGTTTCACCCGCCGCCCAAGAGGAACCCCCCGGGTGAGAATACCGAAAATGGCCGGAGACGACAATGAGTCGAGGGCGTTCACCGACGCATCAACCCATTCCTCCAGAAGACGATTTAACTCCGCACGATCGTAGATTTTTTCACTCATCATATTCCACCTTCGAGCGGGTTGTCACATTGACTTACGAATACTAAATCCCAATTAAAAAGGGAGTGTACACTCAGTGAGATCTCAGCGGCTGCTATGCAAGGAGTTCGACCGGATAAAACCACATTTCCGATGAAAGATGACGTAACGTGAAGTCACGTCCGGCTTTCATCATCCTCCGTCGTTCCTTCTGCGGACGGAGTTGGGAGGAAATTAACACAGAAGAACTACTGAACACTCATACAGATCAAATTCGAATGGATTATATCAATCCCCCTGCCAAATGCAAAGGTTGTAACTTTCCGCATCCGTACATATAATTTCTCCTCGTCGAATGAGAATGTGTATATAATGATGAAAGGAGTCGAATGATGATTAGTTTTGAAGAATTTAAACGTCTGGATCTACGAGTCGCCAGGATCCAGGAGGTATCGGAACACCCCAACGCGGATAAACTTGTGCTTTTCTCCGCCGACATCGGAGAAGAAGATCCGATTCAGCTTGTAGCCGGTGTCAAAGATTATTACGACAATGAGGAGCTCGAAGGAAAACAGATCATTGTACTGAAAAACATGGAACCAACCACTATCCGGGGAGAGAAAAGTGAAGGCATGCTTCTGGCCGCAACAACGGAAGATGACGTCGCCCTGCTAACGACCGATCCTGACAAAGTTATGCCTCCGGGATCCAGTGTTGAGTAACGTGACGTGTTCATTAATGTACGTTTGAATGGTTGATACCGAACAGCTATCACACGTAATTGAACTGGTCAATGACGAATCCTCCGACGTTCGTAGAGCCGTCCGGGAGGAACTCAGCCGGTACGGCCCGTCCCTGAAGGAACGGGTGGAGGAACTGGATCCTCCTCCTTCTCCGGAACAGCGTGAGGCTCTACAATCCATTATGAAAAACCAGTGCCGGAAGCGTCTTCTTACCCTTTGGCCGGACTGGGTAAAATTGAGTGATGGGGTTGATAAACTGGAAGAAGGCTATGAACTTCTCGCAGACTATCAGACCGGATATATTTATTCGGATGATCTCGCCCCACTCCTGGACAACGTCGCTGAACAGTACCGGAATCGTTACAGCGAGACCAATGTATTTCAGCTGGCAACATTTCTTTTCGAGGAAAAAGAACTGCGCGGGGACCGGGAGGATTATTATCATCCGAAAAACAGCAATGTTCTTCATGCACTAAAAGAACAAAAAGGTCTACCCATTACGCTGTCGGCTATTTTTAAACTGGTCGGTCACCGTCTGAACCTCCGCATAGAAGGGTGCAACGTCCCGGGCCATTTCCTTACTCGAGCGTACACAGGTGAGGACTTTGTCCTGATTGATGCCTTTAACACAGGACGCCAGGTCGAGAAAGAAAAGTTGATTCGCCAGTATGAACAACATGTTGATCGTTCGTCCATTCGGCGTCTTCTTCAAACACGGATATCGTCCGAAGCCTGGTTTCGTCGGGTGCTGAACAATCTCATCCGAGCATATCGAAAAAAAGGACACTATCAAGAAGCTCAATTGATGTCCATGCTCGATAAATACGTGGATCGGCATCATGAAAAATCCTGTGATCCTGAACCGATCCAGGACGAATATTTCTCAACACTCGATCCGGCATATGTGCCCGGACAGCTTGTACGGCATCACCGAGGTCAGTTCCGTGGGGTGATTGTGGATTTTGACCTTAACTGTCGCGGAAGTAAGTCCTGGTATCAGTCCTCCCGACCTCGTCCATACCGAGAGCAACCGTGGTATGCCATATTGATTGACGGGTCCGAAGAAGCAAAATACATGGCGGAATCCGTCCTCGAACCGGATCCCGGCATTGATCGAGTCCACAATCCGAACGTGAAGTCCTATTTTCGCATGTTTCGAAATGGTTTTTACGTTCGTAACGACCAATCCTGGATGGAACAGCGACCATGAATGTGACCATCCTCGGTGCCGGAACCATGGCCTCAGCCCTGACCGTCCCCCTCACCGAAAATGGACACCGTGTAAAACTCTGGGGAACCCGGTTTGACCGAGAAATTCTGGAAAAAATTTCATCCGGAGAAGCCCACCCCAGATTGGAAAAATCCCTCTCCACAGCGATTCAGATTTTTGATCCGGATGAAATCGAAGCCTCGTTAAACGACACGGATCTTGTGTTGCTCGGTGTCAGTTCGAAGGGAGTTGTCCCGGTTCTTCGCAAAGCCGTCGATTATATTCACGACCATCAGATTCTGTTAACGATCGCCAAAGGAGTGCTGTCGACGGAAGATGATGAATTTTTCATGCATGAAGGTATCAAGCATCTCTTCAATGAAGCAGGAGTTCCCACTCCGGAGATCGTTCTCGTGGCGGGTCCTTCCATTGCCGCCGAACTTGCTGACCGTCGTCTTACTCCTGTGGACTTTCCGGGCGAGTCCAGGAAAGCGGTCGAGACCTGTGCTGATGTGCTCGAAACGGATTACTATCGAATTCAACCCACCACTGACATCAGGGGAACGGAGATCTGTCTGGGACTGAAAAATATTTATTCCATCGCCCTGTCCTGGCCGAAGGGGCTTTCGAAGATTTCAAAAGGATCCTCAATGAGTAACGCTCGGTCCCTGTTATTTATGATCGCCGTGGACGAACTGAAACGCCTTACCGAAGAAGCCGGAGGCAATCCCCGTACTGCTCTTGGACGCCCTGGGCTCGGGGATTTCGTCACCACATCCGAATCGGGACGTAACGGGATGTTCGGGCGTTTACTGGGCGAAGGACACAATGTCGACGAGGCACTCGAAATTCTTGCTAAACGAGGGGTTGGCGTAGTTGAAGGTTTTGAAACTGGTAAGCCGGCCATGAAACTTGTCCGGGACCTTGAACTGGAAGGCCCTTTGAGCCAGGAGTATCCCCTACTTTTGGAAATTCACCGAGTGCTTTACGAGGAAAAGCCGGTCGATCATGCGTTGGACGATCTCATTCAGACCGTCGAGGAAACAACGGATTTATAGGAAAGGACCGTCACTCTGAAGGAACGGCAATTCTAATCTGGTCCGGTCCGCTTTAAAACTGCTCCTGAATTAATTCCAGGGCTTTTCGATTGGCGGAGGTTTGAAAAATAATTTTGGCCTGGTCTCCTCGAACCGTCGAAAACGCCGTAATAATGTCGATTCGTTCCTCACTGATCGGTGTGGTTAACTTCGAGAGCTTTCCCGTTTCATCCGGTAGATCAACGACAATATATTCTTCCTCGCGCACATCGAAATCAAATTTTTCAAGAGCGGTCCGGGCGCCTTCAGGATCCTCCGTATACACACGAATACTACCGTGTTCACCGTTTGACGGTGCAGAAAACCCTTTAATACTTATACCTTCCTGGGCAATCGCATCCGTTACACGAGACAACACGCCAGGTTTATTCTCCTCTCGAACAGACAGACCGGGTCGAATTGAAGCTTCCATGATCCTGCTCCTTGATTTTTTCGAACTGATGTAACGAAAACGGTACTTTCTCAAAGAACACGAAAATCATTTGAGAAAATGGTTAGGACAGGTACAAAGCATAAAAAATAAGAGCCTATATTTCAACCATTTTTTAAAGAAAAGACCTCTTAACAGGACAACGCCAAAACTCCGCAACATCAGCATCTCTATTTCTGGAGAAGCCACCGATTTTTTTGAGGGTTGAACACCGAATAGGTGCATTGCTAACGAAAAATTATGAACAGGAGAACGTTCACTGAGACTCCTTTTAAAAAAACGTCCGTTTGTTGGTCTATAACGATCTCTTTCTCGTCTTCAACCCCGCTTTTACGGCATTGCCTCCTCAAAAGTCCGCGGTATGCACCAAAAATCGTATACTGATAACGCGTTCCCTCTTTCACCCGTGAGGCTCAACAACGACGCCCAGAATATGTCATATAATCGAGCCGTAGAGGAATGCCAAAGAGAAAACGGCTCAAAGAGTAACCGAGGAAGGATATCCGGGAAGAAAAAAAAAGAGGGGAGTTAACCCTGACGAAGAGTGAAACAGGACCCGGGCAAGGTGCGTAAAAAAGGTATTAAAGGAGGTGATCCAGCCGCTGATTCCCCAACGGCTACCTTGTTACGACTTAG
>CAZSFH010000035.1:0-7238 GCA_964606115.1 uncultured Planctomycetia bacterium
CATTGATGAATTTCCAGCATTGATAAGGATTGAAGCAGTTTACCTCTCGGTTGGACCGACCCGAAGTCAGAAGGAGGGACCCGCATCGTGAGAGGCGGAACCCGAAGAGGATGTGAGGTAAAAAAAAAGCGAGCCGGGAACATCCCGGCTCGCTGATGAAATTTCTTGAAGATGTGTTTCTTCGAGAAACTAGTTACAATTGGGCCCGTCTCCTTGCTCGTTTTGCAGGCTGTTCGGACCGCTGCCCTCGAACTTGGTCCAGCGTTCATCTCCTTCGGAAGAACTCTGAACGCTACCCCCGTTAATCAGGACGTTGATGGAATCCTGAGCCGGGTCCCCATGATTTGTCGAACTCCCGGATGTACTGCAGTCTCCCATCACAGGGGTGTCGGAGGGAAAGGAAGAGGCAAGAGCGCCCTGCGTGGTGATCCACTGGTAGTCATCCGCGGTGTCCGTAGGGGCACGTCCAACGACGGGACAGACGTAAAGATCATTCTGGGCTTTTTCCCATCCATCTCCGTCACCGTCTTCCCGGAGAAAATCTCCCCAGTGGTTACCGGCACCGGCTCCATCTTCCGGAGGCGGCACGTTCGGGGCGATGCTCGCCTGGTACTGTTTGACGTAGTTCCCGAAGTTGTCCATGTTCGCCTTGCAGGCGGCCACGTTGGCCGACTTAATCGCACTCGTTACGGCCGGCAGCAGTAAGGCCGCCAGAATCCCGATGATGGTAATCACCACCAGGAGTTCGATCAGGGTAAACCCCTTATCCGAGTGTCGCATATCAAGTCACCTCATATAAAATAAAGACAAGCTCAAGATCGAATTTCATCTTAATGAACAGATTTTTCGTTTTCAAACCTTTTTTTAATAAATCAAGAGAACGTTCCTTTTTCATGCGAATGAGCCCTTTACGAAAACAGGCTTGACCCGGAGATCAGGTTCCTTCTCCGGCCTGATCAAGGTATTCGACCTGTCGGTCCGTGAGTTGATCAATCTCCACGTCAAGGGTTTCGAGTTTCAGCGAAGCAACGTCTTTTTCGATTGATTCGGGAACCGGATACACGTCGGGTTCCTGATCGAAACCGGATTCAATGACGTGTTCGGCGGTCAGGGATTGAGTGGCGAAACTCATATCCATCACGGAGGCCGGGTGACCGTCCGCACAGGAAAGGTTGACAAGGCGGCCTTCTCCGAGCACATACACGGTCCGTTCGTCGTCGAGATGATACGCGTCAACGTGTTCCCGTACGTTTTCTTCGACGTTCCGGGAGAGCTCCTCGAGTTCCTCGAGGTTGATCTCGACGTTGAAGTGACCTCCGTTACAGAGGATGGCCCCGTCTTTCATCTTATGAAAATGTTCTTTTCGGACGACGGACGTGTTACCGGTGAACGTGGCAAAGAGGTCGCCTTCCGGGGCGGCTTCGTCCATCGGCTTTACCTCGAATCCATCCATGTGTGCTTCGAGGGCCCGGAGCGGATCCACTTCGGCCACGATGACACGGGCTCCCATCCCGCGAGCTCGATTGGCGAATCCCCGTCCGCACATCCCGTATCCTCCGACCACGACGACACTACCGGCCATCAGCATATTGGTGGCGCGAATGATTCCTTCGAGAGAAGATTGACCGGTTCCGTGACGGTTGTCAAACAGGTGTTTTGTGGTGGCGTCATTCACGGCAAACACCGGGAAGCGGAGGGTTCCTTCTTTCGCCATTGCTCGTAGACGGACGAGACCGGTGGTGGTTTCTTCCATGCCCGCGTGAATTCCGTCGATCAGTTCCTCTCGTTCCTCGTGGACGGTATAGACAAGATCACAACCGTCATCGATGGTCAGATGAGGCTCCATGTCGAGAACGGAGTGGATATGGGAATAGTAGGTGTCCCGATCTTCGTCGTGGATGGCAAAGACGGGAATGTCATACTCTTCCACGAGGCCCGCGGCCACGGCGTTGTTGGTACTGAGTGGATTGGAGGCGCAGAGACGCACATCCGCTCCTCCGGCACTCAGTGTTCGGGCGAGATTGGCTGTTTCCGTTGTAATATGAAGACAGCCGGCGATTCGTACACCGTCCAGCGGTTTTTCAGTACGAAACCGTTGTCGGAGTGCACTTAAAACGTCCATCTGATCGGACGCCCATTTGATGAGGTCGGCCCCTTTCTCCGAAAGCGAGGGATCGGCGATATCACTGATCGTGTCGGTCATTGTACGTTTATACCTCCGTGTTTGATCGATCTTCAACGAAAGAACGAATGTTTTCGGCGACGTTCGTGTTTTCCCAGGGATACAGATCCTTCTCACAACCAAAGTGACCATCCCGGGTGGTCTGAAGATAGATGGGACGCCTCAGGTCAAGTCGTTCGATAATGCCGCCGGGAGAGAAATCGAGGTGATGCTGAAGGGCTCGGACCAGCACGGGGGCGGGCATTTCTGAGGTGTCGAAGGTTTCAACGTGAATCGACACCGGTTGAGTCCGTCCGATCGCGTAGGAAAGCTGTACTTCACAACGGTCGGCCAGTCCCGCGGCGACAATGTTTTTGGCTGCGTGTCGGGCGGCGTAAGCGGCGGATCGATCCACTTTTGTGGGATCCTTTCCAGAAAAACATCCCCCCCCGTGGTTTCCCATGCCCCCGTAGGTATCGACGATCACTTTTCGCCCGGTAAGTCCTGTATCGGCGGCCGGTCCACCTTTCACGAAAACACCGGTTGGATTAATGTATAAATTTGTGTCTCCGTCCAGGAGATCGGGCGCAATGGATTCTCGAATCACGTTTTCGATCAGGTCCTCCTCAAGTTGATTCTGCGGCACATCAGGTTCGTGCTGGGCAGCGACCACGACCGTTTTCACGCGTTCTGGATCGTTGTTTTGATTGTATTCAACGGTTACCTGTGCTTTTCCGTCCGGTCGGAGATACGGCAGTACGTCATTTTGCCGCACGGCGGTGAGTTGATCCGTCAGGTTTCGTGATAGGGTAAGAGGAAGGGGCATCAGCTGTTCGGTTTCGCGGCAGGCATATCCAAACATCAACCCCATGTCCCCGGCGCCGAGCGCTTCATCCTCGGTCTTCTTTTCGTCAACACCCTCGGCGATATCTCCCGATTGTTCGGTGAGAGACACGAGAATGTTGGATTGAAGATCGAATCCGTATTCCGGTTTCGTGTAACCGATGGAACGAATGGTGTCCCGGACGATTTCAGGCACATTCAGGTCGGCGTTCGCTGTAATCTCTCCTCCGATCGCCGCGAGACTCCCTTTTAGGAATGACTCACAGGCAACCCTGCCGGACGGATCCTGACGAAGAACTTCGTCCAGAACGGCGTCCGAGAGCTGATCGGCCATTTTATCCGGATGTCCAATACAGACCGACTCCGATGTGAACTGACGAATTTGATCTTTCATGAATAAAATCCTCGATTGAACTGAACGGAAAGGCAATAAAAGGTAATGTGGGAACCTCCATGTTTCCGGAGCAAGTTGCCGGACCGGGGATTCCTGAAAACGAGTTCATGTAGAAGAAATTGTATCAGGCTAATTCAAGAAGATCCGATCCTCGATTATCGTGAAGGGTTGGACTAACGGGAAATCCGTCCACGAAAACCTGAAGAAAAACTAGGAGACTGCTGAAAAACCCCCCGCTTCGTCAGTAGAATGCAATT
The DNA here is from genome assembly GCA_964606115.1 of uncultured Planctomycetia bacterium. Classification (GTDB taxonomy): domain Bacteria; phylum Planctomycetota; class MHYJ01; order CAYXQY01; family CAYXQY01; genus CAYXQY01. The sequence continues at coordinate 3,656 of CAZSFH010000035.1, forward strand.
GGGTTCTCCGTAGTGCGCGGATTCGGAGGCGATGCCGTCAGCGCATCGTCGAGAATCCGCAAACGCCCGGAGATTCCAATTGCATTCTATCTCGTTGAGACGAAACGAGTTACACCGAATAGCTTTGTCAAATCCTCCTCGGCGATGCACTGACGGCATCGCCTGCGGCGGACTCCGCGCTCTTCGATGTAACTCGTTTCGCTGACGTTGCGGGGGTTTTTCAGCAGCCTCCTAGGATATTGCGCCAGTCTGCCTCCTGTTTGATCGTTTATGCACAGTTTCGAGAGTTCCCAAAACATGCCTTGACCTTCATCTCATACAACGCGAAATGGCGTATATTTCGCATTGTTTCCGGTATGTTTCCTCCGGAATAGACGAATCAAGTGGTCGGCAGTGGTCAGGGAATTTCGGGAAAGCTCGTCGGTGCGGAAGATCGAATCGATGAGGTCAAAAGGGAGCTTGCAATGCGAACGATCTCATTGCTCGTGCTACCCTGTTAGAATGGGGAAAATTCTAACAGGGATGAGCCTATGATTCAAATCCCTTCGGATGTACACGGTCTTCTACACGTCCAGCGGAATGAGGTGAGGCGGATTCACGATCGGGAAATCCACTGAAATCTGTTTGTTATTAACGTGAAAACTGCTACAATACCAGTTGCAAACAATTATTTGGAGTTAATTGAAGAGGTAAGCTTCAGGTCTCACATGAGAGTTCCTGGCCCCTGAGTTGGCATGGAGTTCAAACCTCAGGACCCGGACCCGAGACTTCGTTAAGCGCCATGAATTATCTCCTTTAAATCGTGGGAAAGGCAACCGTCTATTGTGAGAAATGTGGAGTTCGTCTAACGGAGGAAGATTTTGATAAAGGACGAGCAGTTCACTTTCGCAACATGACGTTCTGTCGGGACTGCAGAGCGGGCCTGAGCGGTGTGGTTGAGTCGGTGGCCGAAGATGAAAATAAATCTCCAAACGATGTGGGGGAGTCCACCCTCCGTCAGGCGATTGAGTTTGAATCGGACGAAAGACCTGAGGGTCCGGGAGAGCATCGAGCCAGTGAGGTTGAGCAGACCGAGGTAGATTCCCCGTCTCGAAATACCGGAAATGTATCTTCGTCCACGGATAATCACGCTTCCGTTTCCGGCTCAGGCCGTAGGGGGCGGAGACGAAGCTCGGAGGGGCAGGGGAACAACCAGGAGTCCCGGTTTTCTCGTTCCGGAAACCGCTCCGGGAGCCAGGTGGTTTACCTCGGGGTGGGTTTGATTCTTCTCGCTTTATTTATCATGATGTTGGCCTTCTTTCTCCTGGGATAATTCCTCCCGTCTTAGAAGGAAGTGGGCACACAGCGTTCGATTTTTTGTGAATACCAGGACATTTTGAGGGGAAGATGCCGTATAAAGTTGATTTTCGACGAGAGAGAACGCAGGTATACGCCGGAAACCGGACGTTTCTTCGAAGATGAATTTCAGCGACCGTTCTGCACGTTCTTCGATCCTCCTGAATTGATCTTGGCCGGAGCCGGAGGGGATCAAAGCAGGACGTGACGAAGCGTTACGTCACCTTTTCAGATGAGGTCGAAATATAAGATAGGTGCGGAACGGCTCGGTCACCTGGTATCGACAAAATGGTTATTTTCGTTTGATTTCGTTCATTTTTTCGTAAAAGACGAGACGGATTGTGAGCAAACCATCCTTTCAGAAGCCCCGTGGATTTGCGGATCTCCTTCCGGACGAGGTACCTCTGTGGCAGGAAATTGAAGAGTGCGTCCGAACGCTTTTTCCCTCCTATGGTTACAGGGAACTCCGCACACCACACATCGAATACACGGATCTTTTTGCGCGCTCAATCGGAGAGGCTACCGATATCGTTGAGAAGGAGATGTTCACGATTCGGCGAGAGGAACGGCGAAACCTCTCCCTCCGACCGGAGATCACGGCTTCCCTGTGCAGGGCGGTGCTGGAAAATCATCTGCTCGAAAAGGAACCGTTTCAAAAGTGTTATTACATCGGTCCCTCGTTTCGATACGAGAAACCTCAGAAAGGCCGGCTACGGCAGTTTCATCAGATCGGCGTTGAAGCGATCGGGGCGGATGATCCAATGCTCGACCTGGAAACCATGCAACTGATTTTACACCTGTTCGATCAGCTCGGGATCGACGGGTACTCTCTCCACCTCAACAGCATGGGTTGTCCGGAGTGCCGACCGTCGTACCGTTCGGTTCTCGAGGATGAACTTGAACCACGGCTCGACGATCTGTGCGAGAATTGCCGCCGGCGATTTGATCGAAACGTGTTTCGGATTCTTGACTGCAAGCGTGAATCCTGCCGGGATCAGACAAAAGACGTTCCCGCCATTTATGAACATTTATGCGGGGAATGTGACCGTCACTGGGAGCAACTGATAGAGGAGGCCGACCGGCAGGGTCTTGAGTTTCAGAGAAATCACCGTCTTGCACGCGGCCTCGATTATTACACGAAAACCGTATACGAAGTACGTGATCCGGATCTCGGAGCACAGAATGCACTCGGAGGGGGAGGGCGTTACGATGGGTTATTACAGGAGCTTGGTGGAGCGGCGGCGGGTGGAATTGGTTTTGCACTTGGTGTTGAGAGAATGATTCTCTCGATGACGGCCGGAGAGACGGAACGGGATAAGGATCCTCATGCCCCGGACATTTACTTTGTCCACGTGGATGAGGCCTGTCAGCGCAGGGTCTACCGGGAGGCCAACCGGTTGCGCCGGCAGGGATGGTCCGCCGATCTGAATTATGAGGATCGCAGCGTGAAAGGTCAGATGAGAGTTGCTAATCGATCCGGCGCGCCGTACGTTGGAATCCTCGGTCCCGACGAACTTGAGAAGAACGAAATTACCCTGAAGGAGATGGCGTCCGGCGAGGAACGGCGGGTGAAGCTTGACACCATTGAGGAGCATCTGGGGGACTGACCATATCAGCCGTTGCGCAGCTGCCGGAATGGATAAACATCCACATTTAAGCCCCTCTTTTGATTGTGTGAGCCTTCTTCGGAACGTCGCAGGTTCAGTTGATCTCGTTTCCGTCCGCCTGATCTTGCAGGAACTCCAGCAGTAGTCTCACGCCATAACCGACGCCCCCCTCCGGTCGGTAGTCCGACGATTCGTCTTTCCAGGCGGTCCCGGCGATGTCGAGGTGAGCGAGAGGGGGAGCGTCCACGAAATGCGACAGGAAGAGCCCGGCGAGAATGGCCCCGGCCTTCCCCTTTTTTCCGGTATTCCTGATATCCGCAACAGGTGAGTTTAGATCGCTTTTATAGTCTTCGACGAGGGGAAGTTCCCAGATCCGCTCTCCGGATCGTTCTGCGGCCTTTTTTATTTGGTCTGCAAGATCGTTATCCGTCGACATGAGACCGGCGTATTCACGTCCGAGAGCGGTGATAACGGAGCCGGTGAGTGTCGCTAAGTCGATAATTTGAGTGGCCCCCTGTTCTTCGAGGTAGCTGAGTGCGTCGGACAGCACAAGTCGTCCTTCCGCGTCGGTATGTGTAATTTCGATTGTGTCCCCTCCGTAGTTTTCGACGATGTCGCGCATCGTTTGAGCGTTGGGGCCG